>CAJWQP010000010.1 GCA_913045445.1 uncultured Nitrospina sp.
CGTCCGTTCCTGATAGGTAGTCGTACCATAAGGTAACGGTCGGGGACCATGTGACATTCTTGAAAGTCTTTCCTACACGAATGCCGACCATTTCTGCATCGAAATCGACGTCTCTGCTTCCACCACTACCTTGAGTCGCGGCCCCTGCTATTACATGGTTATACGCAGCATTGATAGAGCTATTCGCAACATAAAATCCACCCTGACCAAGCTGTTTGTAGGCCTCAACACGATAGTCCAGACCAAACAACTTACCCACATGACGACCACCAAGGGTCCAGAAATCGCCGCCGAGTGGACCGCCGTTCAGTGTCCCAATATCGTTGTCCACTCCGACCGCGTACAATGAAACATCACCACCCATGATTCCCTGGAAATTTGCCCAGAAAACATGAGAGTTGAAATCACTGGTATCACCTACAGGACCGCTAACATCTTCTCCACTTATAATATTTCCCATTGCGGAACCTTGTTCTACGCCTTTACTGAATACGTACACTAAAGTGTGGTTGTCAGCCGCATGGGCTAGTAACAAAGCATCATGTGACTGCGAACCCTGGGTCCAAACGGTGTTACCGATCAGACGGTGACCATCAAGAATGATTTCCTGCCGACCCACCTTAGCATTTACAGGTAGAGTAGCAACATTCTTCAGTGTGAAATAGGCCTGATGAAATCCAACATCGTTTAATTGGTCGGAAACCTCAGCTCCCCCACCGCCAGTGGCATGCCTGTTACCATTACTACCGCTGCCCGGTCCACCCCAGATTCCAATGGATTGGAATTGTAGGAACGCGCCGGTATCAGCGTTGATATCTGCGTCCACATTAAAGCGAACTCGTGTGCTGGTCATTACAGTCGCACCAGTGTTGTCTTGGTAGTCTTCGTACCCGATCGATTCAAAGCGGGGCTGGATCTGACCACTGAATTTAAAGTCTGTGGCTTGTGCAATCGTGGTGCCCGCAAAAATCGCGGTGACCATTACTGCAACTGCGGTTAAAAAATTCCTTTTCATCTTGTCTCCTCCAAATCAAGTATTAAACACTTAAACTTAATTAAACCCGGACTTCTATAGCTACTAAATATTTAACCCTATGTGTCTGTATGTGAATGTTTCTATGCAGAGCTTCGATATTGATAACAAACGACTTAACGGGGAGATTATACCCGAACGTCAATAAAAATCAATGAAAAAAACAGCTTTTTTTTAAATTTCCGCCATCTACTCAGGTTGCCGATCCAGGATTCAAAAAACTCGATTCAGTTCCCTTTTCTCCACAAATACGTGTAGATTGTGCTGATCGTCTTCCCGCCCAGCGCCTTTTCTTCTACTGTTGCCTTGTATAGCCTGGCTGGTTGTTCCCCTCTGGCGCGGATCATCTGGTAAGCGGCAAGATAACCCTTCTGCTTTTTTGTTTCAAAGGATCTTTCGAAGCCTTCCGGGCTGAGGCTGAGCACCGCCACGCTACTGTTTAGGTCTAAGTTCAACCCCGGTAACATGCTACCGCCAGCCGAGATGTTCTTAGGCAGAAGAAGGTACCGATTTTTTCCTTGCCGGATGAACTGCAACCTTCCTCTGAAACGGATAGGCTTTCCCACTCCCGCTATCTCTCCGATATTATCGGAAGCGACATCGATAAAACGCGGATCATTCCCGTAGTACTCATTTGACTGAACCAATACACGACCGCTGGCAGAATATACCCTCAAACGATAGTTCTTGTCAAGCATTACTATCTCATCCTTGCCATCACCGTTGATATCCACCGAGGTCAGCCCGTACAGGATAAAATTCATACCGTGAATGGAGGGAAGCTTTAAGTTGGAACGGGTTACGTATCGCCCCTTGCTGAAAACCATCTTCTTGATGGGGCCGTGGAAAGGAGTGTTGACTCCTGGGGATTGGGCCAGAAGCGTTGGTTTTTTTCCAAAAGGATGGATGATGCGAAAAAACAGATTGACATCCTTCCAGGTTTTTTCTAATCGTTTTTTGCCCGGACGGGCTTCCAGAACAAATGAGGTCAGACTGTCCCCAAGCTGATCGGTAACAAATATTTCATCGCGCCCGTTTCTGTTGATATCGCCTACGTCCACTCCAAGAAACTTATGGTTTTCGTTATCCGCTCTGAAGGTTAAAGCCTGCTTTAGGTTTTTGTTCTTGTAGGTATACACGATCACCCGGTTGGGAGCTACGACTATCAGCTCTTCGCGCCCATCACCGTTGATATCGCCTACATCGAAATCGACGATCTTGAACCAAAACTCCTGCTTGCCCACATATTCCAGTAGACCCTCGTTAGGCCGCGAAAAATCACGTTGAATATCGCGCTCCCTGCGGGAGCGCTCTCGTCTTGCTTGTTCGATCGGTAACTGGTTCGATAGGATCTGGGCTTCTTTCTCTAGTTGGCCTGTTTGGGCCGAGTATAATTTGTAGCCCAGGACCAGTTTTTTCTTGACCGATTTGACACTGGGTACCAGCAGGAAGTCTGCTTTTACACGGCTGTTCAGTTTTCTCAGATTTTTCTTTTTGAGCAGGTTTGGAACATCCAGATTGTTTTCCAGCAACCACAGGCCCAATTCAAACACCGGAACGTCGAAGCGGGGGTGGTCGGCGAGCTTTTTTTCAAGTTCCAGGCGCAGACGGTCTCTGTCGATTTTTTTTGAGACCCCTATAGACGGGGGGGCGACCAGGAATGAAAGAGTGTTGAAGGGGCTACGAACTCCGTCTCCAGGGCGGGCCAGAACGGTCGGGTCCAGCAGTTTTGCCAGTGAAAAATTCTGCCGGACCTCCAGGACCTCCACCTCGCCTAAGTCGGTTTCTTTCCGCCCGATTTTTTTTTTACTGACTGGATGGATGATGTCTGATCCGAAATGGATGAGATTTAACCGGTCCCCCTTCTTGATGGGCTGGCCCAGCTTCAGGTCCAGGGTCAGGATCTGGCGGTCGACAGAAACTACGACACCCTCCATGGGGGGAAACATGGATTCTATTTGCGCGACTATACGGTCCATGCTCGCATCTGAAGCGGCCCCAGCAGGAGCCACTCCGGCGAAGCAGAATAGGAGTGCAAACGTGGCCCAAATTTTGAGTTCTTTCATATCAAATAGCCGGTTTATTCGAGCATTTGTACAGTGACTTGTGTCCCCTCAGCTATTTCGGCCAACTCCAGGGGGAAAATGAGCAGTCCGTTAGCATTAACAGCGGATTTAAGGATACCGGACCCCTGTTCCTGTGCCGGGCTGACCGTGCAGGCCCCGTTTTCCCATTGAACATTGGCGCTGAGAAAATGCAGGCGCCCCGCCTTTTTATGAATTGTGCGGGTCAGCTTTGCCTGCACCGTTCTATGCGTCAACTGGGTCGCTCCCATCATCTTACGGATGGAGGGCCGTACAAACTGCTCGAATGATACGAAAGAAGATACCGGGTTGCCGGGCAAGCCAAATATAGGGATATCATCAATCCTGCCAAAAGCCAGAGGTTTGCCGGGTTTCATGGCGACTTTCCAGAACAGCATTTCCTGGCCCATTTTTTTGAGGCTGGCTTTGACCAGATCGTAGTCTCCCACCGAAACCCCGCCCGAGGAAACCACCATGTCGCATTGGAGCGCCCACTTAAATTTTTCCATCAAATCCTTTTCATCGTCCCGTGCGATGCCCAGATAACTGGGGATGCCGCCTGCCGATTTGATCTGGGCTGACAGCATGTAGCCGTTGCTGTTGTAAATGCAAGGTCCGCTTATCGGTTCATCAAGATCCTTGATTTCATCGCCGGTGGAAAGTATCGCCACTCTGGGGCGTCGGCCTACAAAAACAGTGGATCGTCCCACCACAGCCATCATACCGATGTGCGAAGGCCTTATGTCGGCGCCCTTGTGGATGACGGTTTCTCCCTCGCGAACGTCCTCGCCCGCATCGCGGATGTTTTCCCGGACATCTGCCCTGTCTTTGACCAGAACACTGTTACCGTTTCGTTCGGTGTCCTCCTGCATGATCACCGCGTCTGATCCTTCAGGGATGGGCGCACCCGTCATGATACGAATCGCCTGGCCCGGCTTGACCGTAGTTTCCGGATTGTATCCAGCGGCAAGGTCTTCGATCACATCCAGTTTTACCGGATTTTCAGGGGTGGCCGATTCAATATCCGCCGCGATGAGGGCATAACCATCCATGGCCGAGTTGTCCATGGGCGGGTTATTGCGTCGCGCTACGATATCTTCCGCCAGGATACGTCCCAGTGAGTCGTTAATAGAAATTTTCTCAGTACCCTGGACTTCAATTTTACCGAGAATGATTTCCCGGGCTTCATCTACCTTGATCAAACTCATGATGGTTCTTTCTCCTGTTCTCGCTTGCTTCGCGCCACTTCGTAATCTTCCGGAGTGTTGATGTTCATAAAATTTGAGCGGTCCTGTTCATTGATTTTTACTTCCTTGAATGGAAGCTCGCCAATGATTCTTGATAAAGACAAGTCCCGCCTCGACATCGCTTCGTAAAGAGGGACTATGAATTTTGGTTCGTAAATAGCGCACATGGGTTCGTAGCCCAGACGGCCTTTTTGCACATAACAGGTGCCGTATCGCAATGGGTCCCGCTGTTGGAATATGATTTCAAAATCTTCTGCCTTTATGAAGGGCATGTCACACGCGGTGATCATCCATGCCTTGTCCGGGAACCGTCCCATCAGCGTTGCCAGTCCTCCTACCGGGCCCAGTTGGATATGTTCGTCATTGATACGTTCGGTGTTTTTAATATCAGCCAAAGAACTCATGTCCAGATCGGCGCGTGAGGAAAGAAATACTTTATCGCAAAACTTGTTCAATATGTCCGAGGCCATCTCCGTTCCCGAGATGCCGTTGTAGGCGAGGGAAAACTTGGGTTTCCCCATGCGCTTGCTTTGTCCGCCAACGAAGACAGCTCCATAAAGCGGGCTGGCGCAACTTTTGAAATGGGCGTTGACAAAATCAAAAATCTTTTCAATCTCATCCCTGTGAAAAATAGGAATGCCCTGTTTGACAAGTTGCTCCGGCGCACCTGTTCCCTGATGGACAATAGCACGAATACCTTTGCTGTTAGCGGCAATAGGCAGTTTGCCTTCGGCATCAAGGAACACAATTTTGTTGAAAGGGGATTGTTTGTATCCTTCGATCAGGATGCAATCGCATTGTTCCAAAGCGTGAGTGATCGTACGTTGCTTGAAAGCATTATCAGCCAGAACTCCAAAGTGGGCGGGGTCGTTGATCGCGACAATTCCCGCTCCAGCATCACGGAGACGTGCGGTGTCTTTGCCCGCCTTATCCATTTTGAACCGGTGCGAGTCGTGCTTGTAATAACCCACGCGAATATTTTCCTCACGAAAGCGTTTAGCAAGCCGCTCAACCAGAGTGGTTTTGCCCACACCCGAAAATCCGGCAAAGCACAAAAACGGGGTTTTGAACTGTTCCCAATAACCGTCCATAGACCTGTAAAAAAAATCAATCAGAACCCGGAGAATCCCGCTTGAGGCGAAAACCCGGTCCGAATCAGATAAATAGTTAAAAAATATGGTATTAGCTATTATTTCTCATCGCCGCTCCGCTGTCAACCGTTTATGCGGGCCGATATTTATTGAAAATGGACCTGCTTCCTTCAAGAAAACCTCAGCAATCAATGGGAGGTACTTGTAACATATTTATGTTGCATTTTAAATTGCAACATAATATTGGGAAGAAAACACTGCTCCTGCCAACGGGAGGATGTTTATAAGTTCTTGTAAAATAGTGGTGTGAAATTCAGTTTTCGAAGTGGCACCAAACTTGTATTAGGATTGTATTAGGGATAGAGCATCAGGCACTGATTTGTGTCGTCTTATAGACTCAGGAGGATTTATGAATTTCAAGCAAGTACTGAAAACGATAGCTTTAATTTTACCCGTGGCGTTTTTTGCCATCGGATTTCCCCAGTCGGCTAACGCCATAACCGCGCAATTGACCAAGGCGCCGAACGTTCCTGAAGCACTTAACAGGAGCCGCGCGACCAATGTGGTTATTAACTTTGAAGCCAAAGAATATGTAGGCGATCTTGCGGAAGGAAAGAAATATCATTTCTGGAGTTTCGGCGGAAGCGTTCCGGGTCCTATGGCTCGCGTACGTGTTGGCGATACGGTTGAGTTTCACTTGTCGAATCCAAAATCAAATACACAGCCGCACAACATTGACATCCATGCTGTGAATGGCCCCGGCGGCGGCGCGGCTGTCAACACGGTTGCTCCGGGTGAAACCAAGGTTTTCACGTTCAAGGCGCTTAATCCGGGACTCTACATTTACCACTGTGCCGCTGGTGCTATCGTAGATCATATCTCCAACGGTATGTACGGTCTTTTTCTGGTTGAGCCGGCGTTTGCCCTGCCGAAAGTGGATAAAGAGTTTTACGTTTTCCAGAGTGAGTTCTTCACCGATGGCGATAAGGGCGTGACCGGATTCGACATCAACAAAGGCCTGGCCGAGCATCCTGACCATGTGGTTTTCAATGGCAAGGCGGGAGCGTTGATGGGCGATAACGTTCTGAAAGTCAAAGCTGGTGACAATGTTCGTATCTATTTTGGTAACATTGGCCCCAACGCAATTTCATCGTTTCACATCATCGGTGAAATTTTCGACAAAGTTTATCTCGAAGGAGCGTTGAATGGTACGGTAAACAGCAACGTGCAGACAACGCTTGTTCCATCTGCCGGCGCGGTGGTTGTTGATATGAAAATGGATGTCCCTGGAGCCTACACGCTGGTGGACCACAGTATCTTTCGCGTGGCCAAAGGGGCGATCGGACAGATCGTAGTCGAGGGTCCGGACAATCCAAAAGTTTTCAGAGCCGGTAAATAGCCTGCTTTGGGAAGTTAGAAGTTTAAAAAACCAGCGAGTGTTCTGCACCATTGAACCGGGGGTTTCGGCCTCCGGTTTTTTTGTTTTCAGCGGGGGGTGATGTTGAGCTCTTTCATTTTTCGCCACAATGTGATGCGATGAAGATCAAGCAGTCGGGCGGCCTGGGTTTGGTTGTAGTTCGTTTGCGAGAGCGCCTCGAGCACAGACTTACGAGTTATCTGCTTCCTTTTTTTTCGTGCGATTCGAGTAGGCAGTGAGTGCGTGAGGTAAGCGGGAAAATCTTCTGGTTTGATGCTTTCGCCGTTGCATTTGACACACGCGTGTTCGATTGCATTTTCCAGTTCCCTGACATTTCCCGGCCAGTGATAATCCATCAGTCTTCCAACCGCAGAGTCTGTCGCTTTACGGATTTTTTTACGGTGGAGCCCTTTCCAGCTATCAATAAAATGTTGCGTGAGATAAGGAATATCTTCCTTGCGGGCACGCAGTGGAGGTAGCTGGACAGGAATGACATTGAGCCGATAATAAAGGTCTTCCCTGAAACGGCCTTCCCGCACTTCGTTTAACAGGTCTTTGTTGGTCGCGGCAATAATGCGTATGTTCACCTCACGGGTTACGTTAGCTCCAACTCGCTCGACTTCTTTTTCCTGAAGGACACGCAACAGCTTGACTTGTACTTTAGGTAACAGATCGCCAATCTCATCCAGGAAAATAGTTCCTCCACAGGCTTCCTCAAAGCGGCCTATCCTGTCCCCGGTCGCTCCGGTAAAGGCACCTTTGACGTGGCCGAACAACTCGCTCTCTAAAAGGTTTTCCGAAAACGCCGAACAGTTGACTTTAATGAGCTTGTTGTCCGCGCGCGAGCTTTCGTGATGAATGGCCCGTGCCACCAGCTCCTTGCCCGTACCGCTTTCGCCACTGAGAAGAATGGTGGAATCGTAGACAGCGATATTGCGGATGGCATCGAACAATTCTCTCATCATCGGTCCTTTGCCAATGATGTTTTGGAACGAGTGTGACTCTTTCAACTCCTGCTTCAGCCGGTCAATTTCGCTGACATCTGTCAACGCGACCAGAACTTCCAGACTCCCGTCCTTCTCTTTTCTGAGAAGTCCCGCCTGAAAAGTTCCATGGCCCCGGCTACCGTCCTTGCGGGTGAAAGGCGACTCAAACCGCACATTTTCCTTACTTGCATCTTTCTTCACGGACGTGCACAACGAACAGTTGTTGAGGCACAGACTCTTGTCGAACAACGTCACACACTGTTGTCCGAGCACATCTTCTCGTTTGTGCCCGGTAATTTTTTCCGCCGCATCGTTGAAGTATTTGATCTCCATGTCCTGGTCATAAATGAACACCGCTTCGTTCAGGACATTGAAGATATTGTTAAGATAATTTCCAGATGTTTTAGCCATAGTGCGGTCTCAGGGAATTTTTCTCGCTATAACAGAATGGTTGCTGGTATAGGATTATGCAATATCCCTATAACTGTTGCAATATTATAATGCAACATAAATATGAAAAGATTAAAAAGGTCTGATTCATATACGGATAGGCGGTTAATTGATTAGAGTTGAGGGGGGCGAATATTCGGCCTGTTGTTGCATTAAAAAAGCTTCAACTATCTAGAGGTTTTTCAAATTCTCAAGCATTTGCGAGGTTTCATCATGACTGATGATTTTTTTCAGTTCAAGATACAAACAGGTCCCAAGCAGAAGGATCAAAAATCCCCCCGTCATGCCTGAAAAGGATTTCGCAGAAAATCAGGCAGGAGAGAACCATTACCGTCATGAGATAGTGGAGCAGGGTGAATCCTGAGTGCAGGGACCATTTTGATAAGTTCCCCCACCGATAGTTAAGTCCAGAGCTCATAATGAAACTTCCTCAAACGGCAGATTTTTTTAATTCGCTCCGTTTGACAATCATTTAGCTATTATCTACAATAATTTTTTCCTTGAGTATTTTAAGCCAGTTTGACGGTGAGAGGGCATCTAATTAAACCGATTTCCCCCCTGAGAGGGGGAGAGCACGGGTGACCAGCACCAGCACAAGTATTTCATTTACCCTATAAAGGAAAACCAACGATGAAAGCTTTTACACGGGACCTGATGGTTGTTTTATTGAGTGTGTTATTGTTTGCAACGGTAGCATCGGCAGAGGAAATCGCGGTGCTCGAAACGCATTTTGGGAAAGTAGAGATTGGGTTTCTGGCGGACAAAGCGCCCGGACATGTTAAAAACTTCAAAGATCTGGTCAGAAAAGGATTTTATGATGGGACAAGTTTTCATCGGGTGATTCCCGGATTCATGATTCAGGGAGGCGACTCTTTTTCCAAAACAGAGCCGGGCAACAGAATGAAACATGGAATGGGTGGGCCGGGCTATACTATCAAGGCTGAGTTCAACGACACCAAGCACCGAAGAGGCGTTCTTTCAATGGCTCGTTCCTCAGACCCCGACAGTGCGGGGTCTCAGTTTTTTATCGTTGTGGAGGACTCGTTTTTTCTGGACGGAAAGTATACCGCCTTTGGCAAGGTTCTTTCGGGAATGGATGTGGTAGATAAAATAGTTAATTCCCCACGTGATCGAAGGGATAATCCAAATACACGTATCGAGATGAAGGTTAAAATTATCAATCGCTGACCAGCACAGGTTGCTGAAAAATAACCTGGGTGTTGTGCTGAGCCTGTCGAAGCATACACCCCGTCTAAATGGATTTATCACCCTTCGAAAAGCTCCCCAGACAGGGTCTTTGACGAAGGGCGACGGTTTGTTTCCACTTGCAATACTTTTTCAGTATCTTGTGGGTTGTTATTAGAGATTTAATTTTTATATACAGGAGTTTTTGTTATGTCGAATGAGATCGCAGTACTCGAAACACCACTCGGCAAGATCGAGTTTGAATTTTTAGAGGACCTGGCCCCTGGCCATGTAAAAAACTTCAAGGATCTGGCCAATGAAGATTTTTATAACGACACCACTTTTCACAGGGTGATTCCCGGATTCATGATTCAGGGTGGGGACCCCAATACCAAAAGTGATGATCGCTCGACACATGGTATGGGTGGACCCGGCAGAACCATTAAAGCAGAGTTCAACGATGAACCTCATGATAGAGGCATTGTGTCCATGGCCCGTGCCCAGGACCCGGACAGCGCGGGGTCTCAGTTTTTTGTTGTGGTGAAAGATTCACATTTTCTCGATGGTCAATACACAGCGTTTGGCAGGGTGGTTTCGGGAATGGATGTGGCGGATAAGATTGTCAACTCACCAAGGGATGACAGAGACAATCCAATCGAACGTATCGAAATGAAAGTAACCATTGAATCCCGCTGACAGTGGGGTCGCTCAAGAGGTAGGAAGGTAGAATATTATGGAAGCAGAATACAAGCTCAGCGTTTATGACATTATGCAGGACCCGGTCCCTTCGGGTCGCACCTCGGAAGATGGATCCCCGGCAGGGGACACGGTCCGCAAACTTATTTTAGATAATTGGGAGAAGTACGAGAAACTGAGTATTTATTTTGATGGCATTGTGCAGATGACACGCCCGTTTTGCGATGAAGCCTTCGCCAAGATTCTTGACGAACGTTCTCTTGAGGAGTTTAACGAGAAGCTCTTTTTTCCGGATTCCAATGATCGCATCGTTAAACAATTGAACGATGCGCTTAAAATCAGGATGAAAATTATTAAATCCAAGAAAGAACGGGAGGATATGCAGGCGTAACGAATCGGCGTTCCTGTTTATTCTTCAGAAAACCTACTTGATTTTAGTTATTTTTGCGACCTCTTCGACCACTGCTTTTGCGAAGGCTTCAGCCACTGAACCGTCTTTGCCCAACACCAGCCTTTCATGAACGATCACATCTTCTTCACTTAGAAGGACTTTGCCTTCCTCAAGGACTTTAAGGAACGTTTTTTTCGCTTTACTTTCCTCTACAGGAGCTTCCAGATTTTCCAGCAGGCTCGCTTCGGCAAGACAGCCAATTCCCTGGCCGATAGCGGCAACAACGAACTCGCTTTTGTAACGGTCGACCAGTAGCAGGCGGGTTATTTTATCTTTCCAGAGGTATTTGCGGGTTCCATTGCCGCCCACCACGACGGCTCCTTGAAAAACGGCCTTGAGTTGCCGTGTCCCCGTTCCGCCAGTGATATAGCTGTCTCCCGTGATTCCTTCCATCGAATCGACAATCAGGCGGTCTGGCATACGTCGTCCAGTTTTCATTCCCACCGCCTCTTTCATTTTTCCCGAAGCGACGATGATATTAGCGTCCTCGCTCTTGAAAATTTCATACGGGATTTCCAGTTCTTCCTCGTTGTAATAGTCCTTCGGGATGATCATCAATATGTTTTTTCCGCTCAAACGACCCATAAAATAAAAACTCCTTAGAACGCCCCCTTCGACGAAAGGGGCTGGGGGATTCGACTTACCTGCTTGTGTTATGCATTTCCCAATGCACTCGTGCCCTGAAGGATGGAAGCAGTATGAGAAATAACCTGAACGCCAGCCATTCTATCACAACCAGCAGGGATGGTTTCTGAAATCCTTTTCGCGAACCCAGATATCAAAGTTAGCATGATCGTGACAAGCTCTTGACACCCCTGTGACAGTCTAAGCGTACCCTCAGATGTATAGAAATACCACTTGAGAGGACCCTGTTTTAGAATGAAGATCGTTAAATTTGGTATCGCCAACAAAATAGTTACCATGACCACTCTTTTGGTCTTGTTTTCTTCTGTAGGACTTGGGATTGTTTTTTACAGCAAGGACAAACAATGCCTGATTCATCTCATTCAAACACGAAAAATTTTACTGTCGCGAAATATTTGATATCGAGCGGGAATTGTTCTTGGAATGTGGATGGTTCTGGAAAGCTCGGCCACATAAATTCCAGCTGGGAACAGCCACGCGGTTACGGGGTGTACCCATCCAAGAAAGGTGAGGATGGTAAACACAATCGAAGCAAAGACCGACCCCAGCGCAGTGCAAAACAGAAATGTCTGGGCAGAATCTTCATACGCAACTTTTATAATTCGGGAAAGGAAGAATCCGAAAAAAACAGGATGGAAAGCAGTAGGCTCATGCCCTGTTCTGATTCTTAAAAAATTGGCAAAAACTGAGGGTCTGTGTTGCCGAATAGGATACGGACCGTGTCCCGTTCAGATGTTTTCACTTCAGGAGACCAGAGCATTTTCCGTCGAGTATTCCAGGGGCAGTTCCATTTGCGCTTCTTCGTAATCATCGAACCAGTAGGCATCCGGATTAGAATCAAACACGAGGAATTTTGCATCGTTTTCTGCATCTGCCGCCCGGTTGTATTTGAAGAATATCTGATCGTCTGACATTCCCACGACTTCAACCTTGCCAGTCTCATGCGACATGACCAGTCTTGCCCGTTTCGCCAATCCAGAACAAAAGCTTCGTGCCTGTTCAAAAATTTCATACCCTTCTTCAACGGGAACAGCAAAAGGCTGATTGCCCAGTGTCGGTCGGCACAGGAAAACGTAGTAAGGAGGAATTCCTATAAAAGATAATTGGTTGAACAATTCTGCCAGTACTTCAGGGTTATCGTTCACGCCTCTGATCATAGGAGTCTGGTTTACCACGATTGCGCCGGACTCCATCAACATATTCAGTCCTCTTATGGCAATCGGAGTCAGCTCCTTCGGATGGTTGAAGTGAGCCATGATGTATATTTTCTTCTCATCGGTGCTGTAAGTTCGGATCATTTTGTGCAGGGAAGGGTCGTTGATGATCCGGTACGGATTAAATGCGGGGATTTTGGTCCCGATACGGATGACCTTGACATGGTCGATCTCGCGGATTTGCTGGATGATGGGTTCCAGTTTGCTGGTGGACATGATCATGGGATCGCCGCCCGTCAACAGAACATTGGACACTTCCGGATGTTCGCGGATGTATTCTAACCCGTCACTAATGTCTTTGGTGACTTCCTCGTTCTCGTCCATAAACAATCGTTTACGAAAGCAGAACCGACAATAGGCCGCGCAAACTTCATTGACGAGTAACAGGGCGGTCGAGGTGTATTTATGCTCTAAGCCTTTGACTTTTATATATTTCTCTTCATTGGAGGCATCCAGTTGTCCCCAGTCGTCCAGTTCCCGCACATCCGGCATTATAATTCGGCGGATGGGATCTTCCGGGTCGTCCCAGTCTATGAGCGACTGGTAATAATCATTGGATCGGAAGATGAACTGTTCGTTCACCTTCTCCAGCTGTTCTCTCTCTTCATGACCTAACTGGGGAATTTGTCCGAGCCGGGTCAAATATTTAGGTGACTTGGGCTTTTGCTGTCCGTTGCCATTACCACCGTTGTTTTCAGTAACTTGACTGAGGTGTTTTGCTGATTTCATTTTTCACCTCCTAAAGAAAAATTCTCCGCATAAATGCGAAAAAGGGTTTTTAAAACAATTGGTTAAAGCAGTGAGACAGTTTGTGTTGGCGTTTCAATACATTGACCTCAAGGATATAAGCAGTCTTACTCATATATCAGCCCTTTTAAACAGTCTCTTTATTGGGAATTACTGACTTCAGGGTTTTTCGGGTCGATGCCCTACTTCCCATTACTGGATGAGGTGCCAGTGTTCCAGGATTCAACAACACCGCAACCTCGTAGTTCGTATGTTTGCGAAAAATTATCGCTCAACTTGTGTTGAAGAGTGTAGATTCTACCTTTTCGACCCATGATGAGCAAGGAAAAACTGGGTTTTATCAGTGGAAATACAATAAAAAATCACAGTTAATAGTTTAAAAAACAAGTTATTATGTGCTTTATGCTTTTTGTTCCTTCACGGGTGGCTTTCAACTTGCTGAAGGGGTTCCAAAGACCAATTCTGACTGCTCCAGCCTGCTCTTAAATCAGGGGAAATTTAGGCGGGCGTTTTTCATTGACAGGCCAAATGGATTGATTATAATGCGGTGCCTTTTTTCAAATATAAGGGTTCACTCTGTTTTTTGCGGATAGTCGGAAGATATTTGATTCTTCTGGTTTTATCAGCGCGGAGTTGTGTTTGTTGAGCGTTCGTCTTGAAAGTGATTTGATTTCAAGTTTCTGGTTTTATTTATTATCAATCTACAATTTTTTAAGAGGAGAGGATTAAATGAAAAAGAAGTTTGTTTTGTTTATTGCCGTCATCTTCACCTTGGCGATGGTCAGTTCGGCTTATGCTGGCAAATGCCCACAGCCAAGAAAAACAAAGTCTGCTCCAGGTGGTATTGCCAAAAAAGATAACACCGGTAAAGCCAACAAAGCCAATGGCGAAAAACTTTATCAGAAAAAAGCCAAGCCAATGGCGTGTAAAATGTGTCATGGTGCCAAAGGCGGTGGCGATGGCAAACTGGGCAAAGCCCTGAAGCCTTCTCCACGTGACTTCACCTGTAAAAAGACGATGAAAAAGGTTTCTGCGGGTCAGATGTACTGGATCATCAAAAATGGCTCCAAGGGAACCGGAATGGCTCCTATGAAGCTTAAAGACAAGGAAATCTGGGATGTTATCAAGTACATCCGCGAAGACCTTATGTAATTCAGTTTTATCTGTTTGAACTTGGGGGCAGATCGCCATTGGGCGGTTTGCCCCCTTTTTTTTGTTCCTCCCTAGGACCAGATCCGGTGGTATAATCGCGTTCGTGAGTATTTCAGTTCTCGCCTGTTTTCCTCTGGAGTAGCTCCTTGATTAAAATCCTTTTGCAATACCGGCTAACAGCCTTGTTTTTTATCGCGATGGGATTGATTTGTCTTTGTGGTCTGGCCTCTGCCGCCGACAGGGGAAGCCGGGAGAATCCGCTACGCATGATGTTTGTGCCCTCAGGGGACAGTCAGGTGATTCTCAAGGGCGGTCAGGAAATCGCCGAACGCCTTGAAAAAGCAACCGGGCTTCACTTCAAGACATCAGTGGCGACGAGTTATGCCGCAGTCATAGAGGCGATGGGGGCCGGCAAAGTTGATATCGGCTGGCTGGCGACATTCAGCTATGTGCTGGCCCGTGAAAAATATGGAGTGGATATCCTCCTTATAGTCATCCGCTTTGGTTCTCCGTTTTACCGGGGCCAGATCATGGTGGGGGCCAACGGGGGCATCGATAAACTGGCCGACCTTAAAGGCAAAACTTTTGCCTATGTAGATCCGGCCTCGACTTCGGGTCACCTTTATCCCAAAAGCCTGCTTTTGTCCAAGGGGTTCGTTCTCGAAACTTTTTTCGATAAATCGGTGTTCGTCGGTTCACACAACGCGGTTGTGCTTTCTATTCTGAAAGGGGAGGTGGATGGCGGAGCCGCCTATGATGATGCCCGTGCCGCTGTCGCGAAAAGCTTCCCTGAGGTATTTGAAAAAGTAAAAGTCATCGCCCACACTCAAAATATTCCCAACGATGTGGTGGCCGTTCGCAAGGATCTGGACCCTGGGCTGAAACAAAGGATCAAAGAAGGTTTGAAGCACATCGCAAAAACTCCTGACGGATCAATAGTGCTTAAGAAAGTTTACGGAATCAGCGGGCTGGCCGACCTCGACGCCTTTTTTGATCCCGTCCGGGAAGCGGGGAAACTTCTTGGCCTCGACTTGAGTAAAGGAAAACCTTGAAAAAGGGTGACGGGGCAGGTGGATTGGGCTATCTCTAATAACGGGTTTTCTTGAAGTCAAAAGGGCTACGATTGCCAACTTGAAAAATGCTAAGAGTTGAAAAACTTTCCAAAACTTATGATGACGGCACCGAGGCCCTGAAGGGGGTTTCGTTCACCGCCGAACCGGGCGAGTTCATTGTTATTCTCGGGAAAAGCGGATCAGGGAAGTCCACTCTGTTACGATGTATCAACCGATTGGTGGAACCCACATGCGGGAAGGTTTTTCTGGGCGATGATGAAATCACAGGGGCGAGTCCATCCGTTCTCAGAAAATTGCGTCGGAAAATCGGGATGATTTTTCAGCAATACAATCTGGTCGACCGATTGACGGTATGGACTAACACGATGACCGGGGACCTCGGTACTCTTTCATCATGGATGGGTCTCGCAGGTTATTTCCCCGGTGAGTCTATTAAACGCGCCCAGAAGCATCTTGAGCAGGTGGGTGTTGGCGACAAGGTGAACGGCAGGGCAGGTGCCCTGAGCGGCGGACAACAACAACGGGTAGGAATCGCCCGCGCATTGATGCAGAACCCACAACTCATCCTCGCGGATGAACCCGTATCCAGTCTCGATCCCGCTTCGGCGAAAAGCATCATGGAACTGCTTAAAGAGATCAACGAAAAAAACGGAGTTACCATCATATGCAACCTTCACTTGCCGGATCTGGCGCGGGAGTACGGTCACCGTGTGCTGGCATTGAAGCAGGGCGAAATAGTTTTTGAAGGTGCTCCGGAAAGTCTGGATGAAAATACAATGGATTTATTTTATGAAAACCTCCCCTAACCCCTCCTTGGTTAAGGAGGCGGGATTAAACTCCTCCCCTTACCAACGGGGAGGCCGAAGGTGCCCACCGGGTACTGGGTGGGGTTATCACTTTAAACAAAAATCTTTTTGCTTCCAGGGGCAGATCGGTCATACAATGAGTGCGGTCAAATGATAAACAGAAAACGGCAACAGATGTCAGATCATCCAGTAGATAAAAAAGCATTGAGAAGTTTTGGTTTCCTGATGGGCGGAGTGTTTTCTTTTATCGGAGCCATTCTTCTTTATAAAGGAAAAATGACGGCTGTCATGGTGTTCGGTGGGCTGGCGGCAGTATTTATTCTTCCGGCGCTGATTTGTCCCAGCCTGTTGGCGGGAGTGCATGCCAAGTGGATGCGGTTCGCGGAAGTTATAGGAGCCTTCAATGCCAAAGTCATCTTGAGTCTTATGTATATGATGGTTTTCACATTGTCACGCGCCATGCTGTTCGTGTTGAGAAAGGACCTCTTGCAAAGAAAGTTTGATCCCTCGCTCGATAGCTATTGGAGCGACCGCGAACCGATGGGCAATGACCCCAAACGCTACGAAAAACAGTTTTAATGAATTCACAAGGTCTGGTAACGGATGGAAAAAATTCATAAAGAAATCCTGGGATTGATGGGGGAAATAGATATCGACTGCTGGGACGAAAACGATCTCATTGTTGTCGATTTGAACGGTCAACTCGACATCTACAACTCCAATGACATTCAGACGCTCGTCGATGCTTATATGCAGAGGGGGTACAAAAAGTTTGCCATCAACCTGGAAAAAGTAAGCTATCTGGATAGTTCTACCATCAGCGCGTTCATTCATTGCCACCGTGTGGTTGAAGAGGCCAGCGGCACATTCATGCTGGCAGGTCTTCATGGGGCTCCCATGGAAGTTTTTGAAATGGCAAAACTTCACGATATTTTTTCGATTTACCCCGATCTCACAGCCGCTCTCGACAGTCAATCCGACTGATTTACATTAGCGATTACCCAAAAAACCATCACAATGAGTTAAGTATTGATCGGCTCTGGAACTGTGTTAATTTAATTAGGATAGCTTTGGTCCTATTTATAAAGAAGGCCTGGTGTTGTTAGCCGGAGGGATGGATTAAATGAGAATTGCCCTGACAGTGGTTTTTGTTTTTTTGGTTCAAGCTCACTTCCTGATATTCAGTTTCGAGTCAAAGGCCGAGGGCGTTCCGGAGGAATACGCCCAGAGCAATAGCACGATTGACGACATACCCAAAGAACCGGGTTGGAAGTCTCCTGCTTACAGAGGCTGGGAGGTGTTGAGCATTCCGGGTCTTATCTCCACCTATTACGATCTCGATCTCGATGGTCAGTTGGACTATATGGTGACGCGAAAAATTTCGCGTAAAACGTCCTCTGAGGAAATCGATATGGCTCAGGCAATAGATATTGCCCAGTATGATAACCTGGCGGTCTATTTTTCCAATCCGATAATCTATTTTGCCAACAAGTATCCTTTGTTTTATTGCAAAGGTCTGGACTATCGAAAAAACTGTAGAAATATTTGGGTTGATATTTCGGAAGATGGATTGAATGGAAATGAAGAAGTGTACACATTATCATCACCGCTACAAAATGTTCAGTAGTCGATCGGCCGTCTTCTGGGTTTTGGTCCTGGGGATGGTTTTTGCGTGCGCGACTGTGTGGGCGCATTCCGATGGAGTGTTTGACCAATCGGGAACGCGAGAGCATGATGAAACTCATCAGGGTCACTCAGCCATGCCGGGAGCGGACCGAATGACTCTTGGCGCAACGGTGTACAAGCACATGTGCACTTTTTGCCACGGCGCTGATGGCAATGGGGGGGGTAAGGCGATGGCCTATCTCTACCCCTGGCCCCGTGATTTTCGCAAGGGAATTTTTAAACACCACACCACTCCCCCCGGATCGCTCCCACTTGATAAAGATATCTACCGGACCATACAGCGAGGTCTTCCCGGAACAGCCATGCCCGCGTGGGAGAACGCTCTTTCCGAAGAGGAGACCTGGGCCGTTGTTCAATACATCAAAGGATTCTCAGAACGGTTCAAACATGAAATCCCAAAACCTGAGATTGAGCCGGGTCCTGTTCCCCCCGTTACCCCTGAATCGATTGCGGCTGGAGAAAAACTGTATCAGGAGATGCGTTGCGCGGGATGTCATGGCACAGACCTGAGAGGTGAAGGGCCATTGGCTGAGCAACTTTTCGATATCTGGGATCACCGGGTTTTCGTGTACGACCTTGTCAATCCCAATGCCTACAAATTCGGCTACGAGCCCAAAGACATTTACATGACATTGACCACGGGAATCGATGGGACTCCCATGAAGAACTACAGTCATTTAACAGATAAGGAACGCTGGAATATGGCGGCCTTCCTGCATTCCAAATTGGGAAAAGATCGTGTTCATGAATCGGGGTATGAGATTGACTTGCACTCCACGAAGGTGGAGGATGAAATTGTCCTTGATCCTTATCATGAGTTGTGGAGCAAGGTTCCGGAAAAGGTAGTACGCCTTATTCCGCTCAACGCGCGTAAGTCGCCCGTTACTCATATAAATATTCGCGCTGTGATAAACGATGATGCAGTGGCGTTCCGATTGGAGTGGGAGGACCCGGTTCCGGACCGAACTTCCAGTCGGCATCAGGATTTTAAAGATGCGGTCGCAATGGAATTTGCTCTGGGCAGTGTTTTGCTTCACACGCATGGACATAATGAACCCTTTTTTGGGATGGGCAACCGGGGGAAAGTGGTCAATATCTGGCAGTGGCGTGCCGACTGGCAGACAGAAATTGAAACTAAGGAAAAACTGGAATACGCCACAAAGGGAATGGATCTCGATGCCATGATTTTTGGTGGCGAAGTCAATCCTGTCGATTCACTTAATCCGTTTCGCGATGTTCCGGTTGAAGAGATGAATGCGGAAGGATTTGGTACTCTCACCCCCCAACCGCATACGAAGCAGAATGTGCTGGGCAAGGGAGTCTGGAAGGACGGACGCTGGTCGGTGGTATTTTACCGGACTCTTGATTCGCTGAATAAATGGGATAAGCAGTTCACGAACGATCAGCCGATTCTGGTAGCGTTTGCCATTTGGGACGGTTCTCAGCAGGACCGAAATGGCCGAAAAGTAATTTCCATGTGGCAAAGGTTGCATTTGCCTTGAACTGGAGTATGGAATCGTTCTATAGTGTAGGTCTTTCCCGAAAGTTCTCCCTGCTGTGGGGGTTTTGTATATAAATTTTTGTTGTGTAATTGTGTTTGGAGGTGTGTTGCATGTCGGATGAAAATCAGGAACAGGAAGAAGACGCAAATCAGGAAGAAACTCTTGATTTGGTCGAGACAGATGATGATGCGGATGAGTTGGAGGTTGACGAGTCTGATGAAATAGATGAGCTGGAGGAAGTCGTTGAAGAGAAGGCTCCTGAGAAGGGCGCTTATCTGGTCATCGGTCAGGGTGAGTTTAATACCATAATGTCTAACCGGGGTGCTGATGATCCGGGGGATAATACGCTGTCGGCTCCGCAGGGCGTTTGTAAATTTGGCGATATGCTGTTTGTTTCTGACCGGGGGAACCACCGTGTTCTGGTATGGGATCAATTCCCAGAAGAAAACGGCGAGCCTTCCAGTGTTGTTCTTGGTCAGGAAGATTTTGCAGACTGTCTGGAAAACAGGGGAATCACCACCACTCTTGATGAAATGACTTCAGGACTGGGGGATGAAAATCTGGAGGGATTCACTATCAGTAAAGCGGAAGAGGATACCCTGTCCCAGCCTGACGGAATCAGTGTGATTGACGGCAAGCTTTATATCGTTGACTGTGGAAATCACCGTGTGGTTCGATGGAGTGGTCTTCCCTCAGAGGACGGCGAACCGCCAAATTTGGTGATGGGGCAGGACAACCTTGACGAGAACGAGGCAAATCGTCAGGGATTGGTTGGATCGGGTTCCTTGTTTTTCCCAATGGGAATTTGTTCCGGCGATGACCAGCATGTTTTTGTTGCCGACAAAGACAACCATCGCGTGTTGATATGGAAAAAAGTTCCTTTCTCAGACGGTTGGAATGCAGATATTTCACTGGGACAGCCCGGTATGGACGAGCGGGATGCCAATCGAGGTGATTTTGATAATGTTCAGCAGGATACCCTGAGTTTTCCAACGGGGGTTTTCTTCGACGCAGAAAACGAGAAAGTCTTTGTTGTCGATCAAGGAAACAATCGAGTCCTTATTTGGAACAGTCTGCCAAGAGATACTGGTCAGCCGGCAGATGTGGTGGTGGGACAGAAAGACTTTGTTTCGCGAGGTCCTAATATGGGAAAAGGGGACAAGAGAGCTTCGATGGATTCATTGTATTTTCCGACCGATATAGTTGTGGGGCAAACAGGTATGTACGTCTCAGACACCGGTAACAACAGAGTGTTGTATTGGAAAGAAGTTCCAACAGAGAACGGTCAACCCGCCGATCTCGTATTTGGACAAACAAATTTTACCGATAAAAGCCCGAATCGATTCGCTCAGGCCAATGCCTCCACGTTAAATGATCCGCACGGATTATGGTTGGAGGAAGAAGAAAATCCGGAATGGGTTCCACCCGATGAGGCAGAGGAGGCAGGCGACTCTGAAGAGGTTTCTGAAGAAGCTTCTGCCGAAGAGGGCGCGGACGATAATGAAACGGAAGAGATTCCAGAGTATTTGTTCAAACTCTTTATTGCCGACCGTGGAAACTCCAGAGTGGTTGTCTGGAATGAACTGCCCGTCATGGCAGGTGATGAGGAAGAGATAGAAGACAATGAGATTGACATAGAGGATCCAAACCTTCTCATTGGCGAAGACGATGAAGATGATTATCTTGAGCAAGAGGAAGACAGCACACCAGAAGAACTTCCGTCAACTTGATGGTGTAATGCTGATATAAATCAAGTCTATCAGGTCCGCACTTCGGTGCGGACCTTTTTTTTGTTTTTTCAGGTCAGTATTATTTTTTTGGGGTGCCGGTGCGCAACGAAACAATCCCCCCCGTATATTTAATAACCGGAACCTCCGTAGCAGACGAAGGAACACTTGTTAAAAAATCAACACTGGAAAAGCTCCTGTTTTTCTCACAAAAACCCCCACCTTAACAATTGATGATTTACAGGGAATAGGGATTGAAATGAACAATTCAGGTTTAACTGTGGAAAAAATAATTGCCCTCAAACAATTCCATACCTGTGATACCAACTGCAAATAAAACAGCTACAATTCCCATCACATCGTACAACATAAGCTCACCCCCTTTTATTTCCTTGAAAGCAGAACCCATTTAATAACAAAGGTTTATTTTGGTCTGGTCAGCGCCCATAACCCTATGTGATCAATTAATATTATTTGCGCGACCTGCCTAGAATATAGGCCCTATTAGCTTACGGGACAAGGGGGTTCAGGGAATCTTATCCATGATTAGTGCTGGTAATTGTCCGACAGTTGAGGCTTTTGATTGGTTAAAATGGCAAGTACCCAATTTGTGTTACAGGCAATTCAGGCCTGCGGGTTTGCAGGGGTGAAGAATTGGAAAATATTTTATTCAATCCGGGCGTGGCCTGGTCAGCCGCAGTATGGGGGGATGCCTTCCTTAACCCACGTTCCTGATTGTCCGCTTTTGAGGTTTTCCTGATTCTTCGCGATTCCTGCCAGCATTTTTTTACTCGATTCTTCAAACTTCGCCATGATTTTATCCGCTGTATCGCTTAGCAGGTTGCCGAATTTGGGTTGGCACTTTAAGTTCCCCACATCGCAACAGGGTGTCATGTCTCCTGTTTGTGTGATTGTCATGATGTCTATCGAACCTCTCGCGGCGGGGCAGTGGATCAGATAGGGGTCTTTGGGAAATGCCAGCGATGTCATGGATCGGTTTCCTGCCGGGTCTACTTTAAATGCTGGAAGCAGGCTCAGGCCCAAGGTGAATTTTTCATCGTGAGCGAACGCCTCGGTATCACCCATGTGATTTGTATAAATCGCTTCGTCGCAATCGGGTTGATTTTTCACCAGCCAGGAAACTTTGTCATCGTACACTTTCAATAGTTGAACAACATGACTGAAGTTTGATCCTTCTTTTGAGAAAAAGCTCATCAACAGTTCGATTTGTTTTTGCAGATGAGTCAGGTTCTCGAAGATAACGTTGACGATCATCCGGTTTTGTAGCGTGACCAGTTCTTTCAACAGCGGTTTTTGAAATTTCTCCCAGGCGGTGGGATACAGTGTGATGTCTGCCCGACCACCCTCTTTTAATATCTCAAGCAATCTTAACCAGCGTTTTGATGATGTGGAATTCATTTCCAGATTGGTGTGCAGGCAAACAGAAGGCGTGGAGGTTTTGAATATTTTGAAAATTTCTACTATGTGCGGATTCTGCGTGGCTTCGCCTCCGGTCAGGTTGATTTCCTGCTGGGCGAGAGTATTGAGTACACCGATCTGACTGATTTTTTCGGCCATGATGCGGGCCTGGTCTGGAGTCATGTGCCAGTCGGATTTCGGGATATCAGCCAACGGTTCGTAGACATGACAGTCAACGCACTCATCTCTGTTATAGCGGTTGCAACTGGTTTCGACAAAAATACTAAGCATTGGATGATGGCGTGAAGATGAAATTAAATTTGGAAATAGATCACCTCCCCCGGCCCCTCTACCCTGCGGGCACCTACGGCCTGCAAGGAGGAAAGAATCAAATATCTCCTCCTCTTTCCAAGGGGAGGTTGGGAGGGGTAATATAATCTATCATTATAATAGAGAGATACTTCCCATTCACCGGAAATTCATCACCACGAATGAAACAGGTTCAATCGGCCCTTGAAACAGGGGAGTGTAATTTCGCTCTTCATATCCCAATTCCGCAAGGTCGGCTGAGACTTGCCCCACTTCGTTTTCACTCACATAGGCTACCGTGTCCGGAACACCATTGGCGCTCAAACTGTTCGCGAGTTCGTTGATTTGTTGACGCTGGGCGTTGGGAGTTCCCGGCATTGCAGGATACTCCATCTTGGACGCGTAAGGGCTTTGGTAAGCTTTATTTAAAGCGTGCAGTGTTTTGAGCATGAGAATATCTCTGTCCCATGGAGGCATGTCGGGTGCATCATTATGAGTCTGCACCAGTTCTAACACACTGATGACCCGGTCATGCAAATGTTTCCCCACATAGCGATGCTGGTATTCCTTTTCAACCGACGTGTATCCAGTCGCCTTGCCCCAGTCGCCCAATAGTTCGAAATTCACCATGAAAGTGTATTGTCCGCCATAAAGATTGAAATAGGGTCGTCCTGAAAGATTAAGTTCTTGCAGGGAGTACATGCCGTAATCCATTCCTGTGTACCCCAGTCCATCATCAGTGAGCAGGTGGCGTGCGCGTTCCAAGGTAGTCAGTGCGCCCAGGTTGATGGGGACGGGAGTCTCGTTTTCCAAATAATCGACATGGGCTTGTAATACATCTGCCTGAGGCCAGTCTTCTATGTCTACCCGCTGGTAGGTTCTTTCCCAGAAGATCAATGGCAAAACCTGAGGATAGTGTTTCAGCGAGTCGAGATTTTTTTCATTGAATAGTTTTGTGAACTGGTCGAAGTCCATTCCTGCATCATCAGGATCAATCAAGGGTTGCAGGTATTCTTCAAACAGAGAGGCGCCTTTTTTCAGTAGGACTTTTGTCGCCAAGTCGTCCCATATTTCGTTGGAGATAACTTTGTCCACCGTTTGCTTACGGAAACAATCCATAGAGTTCGCGTCAATTTGAATCGTGAAAAATTTTCCGGCGTGATTTTTTAGTCGCGGGTTATTGCGTGCTCCCCTGAGGATTTCCATGGAGAAGTCGCATAAAATATAACGTGTGTGAGGGTAGACCTGTGCCTCGGTGTCGATTGATTGGAGATGGCTCAGAAAAGAACCCGCCAGGTTTCCATTGCCAACGCCCCATTCCATAACGAAGCGGGGCTGAGACTTGCTGGTTCGTTTTCGGGCTTGCTGGAAATAGTCTTCGGCTAACGCATGGGCGAGCCGATGGTCCTGACTGACGTAGGTTTGAAAATGGTTGTGGATACCCGGACCCTGAATGCCGTAGAAAATTTCGTTGACATGGGTCTGCCACTCATCGGCAGGTTTAAAATCGCCGAGAGGTAGAAGCCGGGCTTGAGAGTTCATAGGAGAGGTTTCTCATCCCAATCGGGATCAGGAGTTCAGTTCTTCCAGGCCAGCATCGCCTTTTTCGAGGTTGCCGCCGGAAGCAAGTTGGCCGGAAGCGGAAACACCTCCCGGAATATTGCTTTGCTCCTCGGCTTGAGACTCCTGATGCATCAGACTTTCATATTTTTTATAGGCTTCCTGCGCATCGTCCATTCGTCCGACTTCTTTATAGCAGTTATAGAGATTCAGCCAACCCAGGGCATCGCCTTTGTTCATCGAGGTGGCCAGTTTGAATTCTTTGATCGCTTTTTCCAGTCTTCCGACAGTTGCGTATAGACTGCCAAGGTTGGTGTGCGGCAGAGAATAATCCGGGTCGATCTCGCTGGCTTTCTGAAAAGCCTTTACCGCTTCATCGATCATGTTCTGAGCTGAGTAGCAACTTCCCAGGTTGCAGTAGGCTTGAGGATCTTTTTCATCCAGTTCCACAACGCATAAGGCATGGTTGAGCGCTTCATCATAATTTTCGGCATTAAAGTAAGCCGTGCTCAAAGCGGATCGCAGTTCAAGGTCTTCGGGAGAAAACATCAAAATCTTTTTGAGGACCTGAATCTCTTCATCATACTTTTTTTCCATATCGTAAGCTGCCGCAAGGTTGGCGTAGCCCAGTCGGTCCATCGGGTCGATTTCGATCACGCGTCTGAAACAGCGGGTCGCACTTTCAAACATATCCTTGAGCATGAAAACGCCGCCCAGATTAAAATGAACCTCCAGGTCTTCAGGAAGCAGTTCCGATGCACGTGAGAGTTCACGGATCGATTCGTCTTCGTGGTTGCACATCCCGTAAGCGGTTCCCAGCAATTTATAGGCAAGCCCGTTTTGGTTGTCCCGGCTGATAATTTGTTTGAGTTGTTTGATGGCTTCATCAAGTTCCCCGCCATCCATGAAAAGTCTTCCTAACTCCAGTTGCAGATCAACATTATCCGGGTCAGTTTTTAATTCTTTACGGACCTGGCGGACTCGCTTCGAAATAGCCATCTCACGCTTGGTTTCTTCCGGATCGCGTACACCCAGTTCCTCAAATATTTCAGGGTCAATTTTCATCGTGACCCAATCGGCTCCTTTTCCTCCTTCGCCCATAATCTTATAAAACTCCCGTAATGTTAGCGGTTAATCTATCTGTGTAAAATGGATGCGGTTGATTTTAGGGGATATCCCGGAGGCTGTCAAGGCATCTCGGGCGGAAGGGGTCTGCCTCACGCGGTTTGTTCCATCGTGCGGGCCATATTTGAAATTTCCTCTCGACCATACCGATCCAGATAAAGCAGGAAATGTTCACGCGAAAGATAGTTCCATATATTACGCGATGGGAAATATGCTTCGATGATTTTTTCGAACGTTTCATATTTTTCCATGACTTCATCTTTCGTCATTCCCTGACTTATTTCATAATCGAAAACGATCGCCATGTCCCGGTCGGGGTCGTGCAGAATCCGGTCGATTTTAAATTTCGCCGGGTTGTGATAGATCGCGGAATCTTTTTCTAAAGTAAAGACCGATTGGCCTACCGAGTGAATGGTTCCATCGCCCAGTTCACTGTGTTGCACTGTGAAGTCGATGGTTTCCTGGGCTTCGTGTTTTTCTTCCGTCGGGAACCCGAAGAACAGGTAGAGATGATTCCATATCCCCGCGAGCGAACTGTTTTCCAGAACTCTTTTTTCCGTTGCCTGGTCACACCCTTTTTCGATGATGGAGAGTACCCTGTCGTTGGCGCTTTCCAGTCCGAAAAACAACATCAGAAATCCGGCCTGATACATGTCCTTGAACAGGTCAACCGTTTCCACTGAATCCGATTCAAACTTCAGCATCCCCAACGCGCGCATTTCAACTCCCTGCGACAGGATGGCTTTCGACATACGGTCGAAAGCGTTTGGCGAAATCGCTTCATCTGAAAATGTAAAGTATTTTGTTTTGTATTTTTTGCCAAGAGCGTTGAGGTCTTCTGCGACCTTCGACTCGTTTTCCTTGCGGTAATGCGAATCGTATATGAAGCTGTGCGTGCAGAAGGTACATTTGCCCCAGTAACAGCTTCTGCTCGCCATGTAGGGCAGAACCGGGTAGGGCATCAGGTATTTATCCAAAGGCAGGTCATCAAAATTTGGACACGCCAGTTTGTCGTAGGAAAGCGCTTTGGCGCCCGGATTACGCACGATCTCTCTATTGTTGAGATGGATCAGATTCGACACCGTGTCCAGTGGCTCGTCATTTCCGAGACTTTTTATCAACTGATCCAGAGGGAGTTCCCCTTCGAACAGGATGATGCTGTGAAACATTTCTTCGAACAGCGCTTTTTTGTCTTGCAGAATATCCTGATGCCTTGCGAAAACACTTCCTCCGATGACAATATGAAGATGTGGGTAACGCCGCCTAAGAATCCGCGCCAGAGTCAGGCCGGGAATTACCTGACCGACATGAATGATGGAAATACCCACCAGGCCGTAGCCATTCCAATCCGCTTTCGATAGCAGATCGCTTTCGTACATTTCCAGAAACGGGTTTCGCTCTGAATCCTGCGTGGCAGAGAGAATGCCATGAAGGTTTTCTTCTGGAGTGTCCCGCATGAAGAAAGACTCTAGATCAATTTTGCTAGGGTAATGCGCGAAGGAGATCAGTTGCATTGCAACTTTCAACGTAGTGTAGGCATTTTTGTATTCGCCGAATTGGAAAAAACGTTCCTCGTCGCGCAACACTTCCTTGGCGTCGTGGATCCCCGACAGAATGGTTTCCAGGTAGTTCGTGTCCTCAACGATTTGTCGGTGGATGGGTTCCACTTCGAGGTCTTCCAGGGACTTGGCAGGCTTGGCCAGTCGTGAGCGGATTTTATCAACGCAACGCTCGAGATAGTTGCAGGACAGCATCAAGTCATAACTTTCGACATTGAAGTCGAACTGATCCACCACATGTCCCTGAGCCTCAAGGTAGGCCTTGAGCGTTGGCAACGCGAGGTAAGGTTGACTTGGATACCATTGCGGTGGAAAAACTAGTGCCGTTTTCATGGCTTGAGCTCGTTCCTGCGAGTTAAAAGATTCTTAAGTTTCAAGGTATTAGAAGAGGATATACCGCGATATATATCCTGTCAATGATTCCTCTTTATGAGGTGGTGGACCATATCGCAGGAGAGCCAGGTATCCAGTTCAATATGAGTCCACAGATAGGTGACGTGCAGGTCAGCGCGAGCATCCGGAGTAACGACTGGCAGGAGGCAGTGAGCAAACTGACTAAAAGTTACAGCCGAGCGGGAGTTTCCGTGTGGGAGCGCATAAAAACCTGCATCCCCTTGCAAATAAAGAGGTGTCCTGGTACTGTCTGCGGGCTCCAGTTCCCCTTGACACTTCAGGGTGAAATGTCTATACTCGTCGTTTATCCCCAAATATGTTGTAAATCATTGACTTATAATTAATGTCCATCACCGTTTTTTCGAGGAGACAGTCCTTTGAGTGACCAGGAAACCACCACAGACCAAGAAGAGAATAAAGACACTGAAGAAAAAGAAACTGATTCCCTAGCCGACCTTCAGGAGCTTGAAAAAATTAAGAAGGAGTTAATGGCGGAAAAGGAGAAAGCGGCCAAGGAGCTGGCTGAAGGTGAAGGCGATGATGAAGATCTTCGTGAAGTTGACTACCTTCAAAAGCTGATCACTCTCTCTGTAAAGTTTGATCATCATGTCGGAATGTTTCTCATGCCCGCATACATTGATTGCGGGTTGAAGTATGACCACAGGCTGGCCGAGAGTTATATGACCCAGATCAATACGATCGAAGCGTTTCTGCGCCTTCTGGAAAAGGTGGACGGGGTGACTCGTGAGCAGGTGACCAAGGATTGTATTTTGAAGCTGAGGAATATTCTTCAGTTGATTCATAAGAACCTCATCAAGCCTTTGTACAAGGAAGTTGAGCTTATGAAGAAGAAGCCTAAGTCGGAAAGTCTGGATAATTTCAAAAATAACTGGAACGAGCGGCTGGGCGAATTGCAAAAGGCTTGTGATTTTGAGTATCAGGTTCTTGATGTCAAAGCGTTCCTTGTCAAGTAAGGTTATTTTTGCCTTATTAGATTTTCCTCAGGGACGGTGCCTGTTGAGCCAGAGCTTTTTGATCACAGGTAGGGGAAGGCGGTTATATTCTAATTTAAGAATCCCATTCAGGGATAAAGCGAAGAGCCCCGCTTGCGGGGCCTTTTCAGTTTTGGCCCCTTTTTAAAGGGTCCTTTATATGTTTGGAGACTTTTGAATGTCACAAGAAAACGATCAGGAAAATTCGGATAAAAATACAAAGGGTGAGTCTGCTTTGGACGCGGCCTACCGGGAAGCCAGTCTGGAGGAGATCCCACAGGAGATTGATCATAGCAAGCTGTATGTGTGGATAGCCGATGCGGGCAATGATCGCATTCAAAAGTTCGATGGTAATGGGAAATTTATTTCCCAGTTTGGCAGTTCGGGAGGGACGCGACCGCCATACAATCCGGGAGAATTTAAAACACCTAGCGGGGTTACGATTGATTCGGAAAGAAATATCTGGGTCATTGATTCGGGGTGTCACCGGGTTCAAAAATTCGATGAAGATGGGGATTTTCTGCTGGAGCTTGGAACGGAGGGCTGGGGACAGGACAAGTTTTATTTCCCGGAATGTATCGTTGCAGAATCTATGGGAACAGTTCTGGTGGCGGATACCTCGAACCACTGCATCAAACGATATGATGATGAGGGAGAATTTCTACTTGGCTTTGGTTATCCCGGTAACTTTGATGGCTTTTTGAAGTTTCCTACAGGCATGGCTCTGGATAAGGAAGGAAATATCTACATTGCCGACAGGGACAATCAGCGGATACAAATTTTTAATGAAGATGGACAGTTTGTGTCCAAGTTTGGAGAATATGGATTCGAGGAGGGAAGGTTGAACTTCCCAAATGGAATTGCGGTGCGGGACGACGGCTCCATTATCATTTCTGAAAAGAGTCAAAACCGTTTACAGGTATTTGATCGCGATGGCAACCCTCAACAGACCATTGGTGAAATGGGAAAAAGAGACGGACAATTTAATTGTCCCTCATCGCTAGCTCTGGACCCTTATGGCTACTTGTTTGTGGTGGACACGATCAATCAGCGCATTCAAAAGTTTGATCCGGATCTTAATTTTGTCGCCAAGTGGGGTGTGATTGGAAAAGAACCGGGGCAATTTCAGGATCCCGCGGGAATTGGTCTCTCCTGGGAACCGGACTGGGCACCGACAGAAGATTAGTTATCGGATTCAGAATTCAATTAAGCCTACTGGCAATTTTAAAGATCCGGCCTACGAAGGAAAGTATGAAATATAGTAAACCGCATTGCCCCCGGTTGTTATGGGTATTTGTAATGTTTGTCGGTGTTGTTCTTTGCGCGGGGCAAACGGTGCTGGCGGATGAAATGTCGGCTCCGGGAGGCGATTCTTTGTTTGAGAATCAAATCCGCTCAATGACTGCCGAGAAACCTGAATTGAAACCCTCGGGCGACCTGCGTTATAAAAATAATCAGGACGAAACGGTCACCGATCTGGACCACGGGTTGATGTGGAAGTTACAGGATTCCTATCAGGAAAAAAAGGAATGGATCAATTGGGAGGCGGCTCACGGTTACGTCAAGGAAATTAATGAGAAGAAGTTTGCCGGATACAGTGATTGGAGACTCCCGACTCGTAAAGAGTTACTATCTTTGTATGAAGAGGATAAAACTATTCCCTGGTTTTATTATTGGACGACTAACGAAGTGCATATGGATCCGATTTTTGGATACACTAGTTGTTGTTTCTGGACCAGCGAACAGCTTAAGGATAAATATGCGTGGCATGTGAACTTCATTCGCGGGAAAGCTTATCCCAGTATAAAAGGAGGGACGAGCTTGTCCCTTTCGGCAATCCGCCTGGTGAGAGACGCCGGGGCGGGCATAGAAGCCAAGGCAGGTGAGTGAGGCGATTGCTCAGAAGTCGCAAGGTGTTTTTGTTTTCAGATTCGGAGATATTTCATGGAAGAGGACAATAAAGACCAATCCTGGAAAGATAGAACGGGAAGGAAATATCAATCCTACGGTGCCGAGCAAAGGTTAGAACGCGAAAAGGCAGACCAGCAAGAGGAAGAGAACGATGCCGAATCATCGGCGGCCCCGGGAGAACAGCCGTCTGGAGATGGTGAGGCAGGGCAGGAAACACCTGATCTTCAAGATGGACTCGATACGGCAGAAGTCGAAGCGGACGAGGTTGAAGGTGAGGAGGCCGAGTTCGATCTCGAAGCCCAGATCGCAGAGTTTCGTTTGCAGATTGAAGAAGATCCTGACAACTGTGTTCATCATTACAATCTGGGGGAAGCTCTGGCAGAGTTGGGTTATGACGAAGACGCCAAAGCCGAATTTGAAATTGCGCTGGAGTTGGATAAGGATGGGGCGTTCGGTGCCATCATACATTTTGGTTTGGGGAGTTTGTGTTATCACCAGTTAATTGCCGGGCTTCAGGGAACCATTGTTCGCAGTTCCGTGGGCCTTCATTCTCAGCACAAACCGGGGGCGCAAATTGTAGAGGTGAATGAGGACGACTACAGGGTTCCTCTCAGGGAGTTTGAGGCGGCAATCAAGATGCTGGACAGTTTACAGGCAGATGAAGAGATCGTTGAATACGTAAAAGATAATGCCCCAAAGCAAATCGCGGATATTTACTACAAATGGGCTTCTGACTTGATCGATAAATCCCGTCAGATTGAAGTCTATGGCGATGAGATCAAGGACGTTAAAGAAAGTCTGCAATATCTCAAAAAAACAATTGAGATCAACCCCAACCATTCGCAAGCTCAGCTCATGGTCAAGTATGCTCGAAAAATGTTGCAGGAAGGTTGGGATATCTATGATGAATGCGGTTTTGTTGCGAAAGAAATTCCAGGCACGGGTTGATTGTTGATTGAGGACTATAGATTTATTCAGGAGAGATTATGTCGGATAGGTTAGATGAATTAATTCGCGACAGGTTGAGTCCCGATGGCCAGGTGTTGAATCTCAAGGCTCAGTTCATCCGTGAGGTGGGTGCCAAGGCACTCGCGCAGAAAGAAGAGCTAAGAAATCTCAGATCTCTGGACCTGACGCAAAATGATATTGGCGATGAAGGAGTCAAGGCCATTGCGGAGTCAGAGATTTTTTCCAACTTGCGGTCGCTTAACCTGAAGTCTAATCGCATAGGTGATGAAGGTGCGGAATACCTGGCCAACTCCAAAACTTTGAAAAAATTACGTAGCATGCAATTGGTCGTGAACGACCTCAGCGAGGAGGGTGAAAAGATTCTTCGCAACTCCACAGCACTGGTAAGCCTCAGCTCGTTAAAGTTCAGAGTCTGACCCCAGTTTTTCACGCATGCTGTTTTTCAGGCGGCTGATGTCTGAAGGATCTTTCGCCTTGTTTTCTGCTTTCCGGTAAACCCTCTTCGCCCATTCCAGATTCCCAATGTTTCCACACAGGCACTCGGCCAGCCAACGGAACTCATAAAAAGTTTTCGCTTTTTCTTCTGCTTTCTGATAAATCTTTTTGGCCCATTCCAGGTCCCCAATGTTTTCACACAGGCTATCGGCGAGGTTTCTGAGGTCACCGCTGTTTCCTGTCTCGGCTTGCGCCTCGGCTTCTTTGTATAGTTTTACAGCCCATTCCTTGTTGCCCGGATTTTTGCACAGGCTCTCGGCAAGACCACAGAAGTCATTACTGTCTTTTGCCAGGTTTTCTGCTTTGCTGTAAACTTTTCTGGTCCACTCCAGGTCGCCAAGTTTATCGCAAAGGCATTCGACCAGACTATGGAGGTCACTGCTGTCTTCCGCTTTGTCCTCAGCCTTCTTATAAACCCTTGCCGCCCATTTCTTATCGCCAAGCCTCTTAAGTATGCTGTCGGCGAGTTCGAGAAACTCTGCGTGCTCTTGTGCTTCGCTCTCGGCTTTTTCGTAAATTCGCAGTGCCCATTTCCTGTCACCAAATGTTTCGGCAACACTGTCGGCAAGATCACACAGTTCACGAATATTTCCCGGCGTGTTTTCTGCTTTTTTAAATAATTTCCTCGTCCATTCTCTATTACTGAGTGTTTCTGAAATGCTGTAGGCAAGCCAATTGAGGTCCAGACTGGTTTCCGCTTTCTCCTCTGCTTTCTGATAAATTTCCCCGGCCCAGATTTTATCGCTGAGCGCCTCGGAGACACTGTACGCAAGCCAGTTAAAGTCCAGACTGTCTTGCGCCTTCTCCTCTGTTTTCCGGTAGACCTTTCTGGCCCATTCTTTATCTCCTGCCTCCGCCAGGTTGTCGGCAACTTGTTTGAGGTCACAGGCATCCTTCGCCTGAGCTTCAGCATTTTTGAATTTTTCAATCAGGATATCATCGTTACTTTTGGCTTCCCCCGCCAACCGTTCAGGCGCATGAGTTTCTTCTTTTTTCACAGGTTCTTTGTTGTGGAGTTTTCCGGCCAGGCTGTCTGGTCCCGCAACGACCCTGCGGAAATATGCGAGGTAATGGATTTTATCCCCTGCATAGATGAAACTTTTTTCATACTTAGTTTTGGGCAGGTTGTCGCGGTCTCCGTGAAAACCGGACACCCGATTCATATTTTGGAATAAGGCATCAGCATTAAAATATTCGAGTATTTCATGGGCATAGGGTGCGCTGTCGGTAGCCAGGTAAACGCGACCTTCAGGAGCCAGCTTCCGGGCTAGCAAATTTACAAATCCGGGTTTAATAAGTCTTCGTTTTAAATGTCTCTTTCTGGGCCAGGGGTCGGGAAAATTTATAAAGATGGTGTCCAGTTCTCCATCACGGAATAGAAGCGGAATTTTTTTTCTGACATCTCCGTGCGCAACGCGAATATTTTTCAGTTGGAGTTGTTTAATTCGGGCGAGTAGCTTTAGAATTCCCTCTTGGGAAAAATCTATCCCGATAAAATGGCTGTCAGGTTCCCTGACAGCCATTTCAATGAGGAAGTCGCCCATTCCAAAGCCAATTTCCAGTTTTATGGGCTGGTTGTTGCCGAACAGGCTTTGCCAGTCCGGGCGTTCAGTTGTATCAATAAAACAGGGGTCTTCCGTAGAGAAGCTGGCGGAAGTGGGTCTTGCTGTCAGTAGGCCCATATCATATCTCCCATGTTCAAACAGACCTCTCCCGGTTTTTAATGTTCATTTAGATTAATTTGTCCGTGCATTATTATAGACGGGACAATTTTTTTTTAAATGAGAAATGTGAGATATAATGGTTCAAATATCCAAATTTGATTGTTTGATCATTAAGGTGGGCGGGTATTTATCGGTTGGTATTGTCGTTCGTTATTTTTTTTGAGGAATCCATGCTAAGTATTTTTGTAGAAGCAAGTTGTAATCGTTATGTGCGTGATGAATGTCGGTTCTGCCATGTGTATGAGCCTTTGTCAACTCATGACAAGGGGAATTGGCATATGACGCCAGATGATGCCCGGCTCATGGTGGATAAGATTCGGGAGGTAGCGCCGCTAAAAGATCTGGCCAAGCAGGAAATCAACTTGACCGGAGGAGAGGCCTCGCAAAACCCTTATATCGTGGAAATTTTCAAGATATTCAGGAAGTTGTCTACTAATGTAAGGCTTCATACTAATCTTGATATCAACTCGGAAAAGTCCAAGCGCTGGGAAAGGTTGGTCGAGATAACCCAATTGAGGGGTCGCATTGATATCACACTTTATCCCACGGTATGGGAGTCCAGACAAAAACCGTTGTTGGAAAAGATCATCCAGTTGCAAAACGGATTGATCGTAAATCTTATATACGAAAGCTTGGCAGACCTCTTGAATCAGATAAATATTCTGACAGATTTTTTCAATGAGCAGGACAAAAATAAATTTTCCCCGGTTTTGGAATTATTGGGCAAGTTTCATGATCGATTAAAAAACATTACAGATAAAAACCCAGAATGCCGAGAAGATGAATTCTTGGAGGGGATGGGCGAGCTCGAAAATTATGTGTCCTGTCCGGATGGGTTTATTTTTGCAGTCAATGCGATCCCTTCATTTTATGTTAACCCCGAGGGAATACGCAACATGACCTCTTTGCCCTTTCCAAAAGATATTTACATGCTGGAGTGCACAGCTGTGAGGGGGGTGATAGAAATCATGACTATCCTCCAGACGGGAGAAATGACACCTTGTTGTGATGTGGGGAATTTAAAGTGCCAGCCTAAATTTGGTAACCTGCTGGTAGACTCCCCGGAAACTCTTTTGCAGAAATTTGGTGAGTCGCAAAAGCTCATGGCCGCGGGCGCATTGAAAAATAAGAAGAATATTGACAACCGCCAGCCTGGTCAATGGGTTGAAGAGGGAATCCCACCTTATTGTGTATAAGCTAAGCTGAAGGTTCAAAACTCATTTTGCGGGTCTGGGTCAGAGAGCGCACCTGATGAAAGCTGGGTAACATCAGATATTTCAAGGAAATTTTGAATATCAGGGGTCTTTGAAGCGGATTTTTACTATAAATTGGAGAAAGAATATGGATTCTGCTGTTTTTTCGGGGCAATAAACTATTCATAACTCATTGTGTTTAAATGGGTTTGTCAGGGGGGAATGGTTTTCTGTTTATAGGGCTTGACTTATGTTGAAGGTTTTGATACTTTCGGACAAAACTTATGGATGATTAGGCCTCTGTTAGTTAGGTTTTTTCTGGATTTGGGTTCTTTATCGAGTATGGTCCGATTTGAAATAGGGCTTTTTCACTGGCCCGTTGGCAGTTAAGGTTTAAGAGGTAGAAGTATAGGGAAAGTATACAGTCTTAGTTATCTTGCTTTTTTTGAAAGGGGGAGCATGATGAGAAAATCAGTATTAGCAGTTTCCGTAGTTGTAGCATTCGTATTTTTGGCAGGTATTGCCAGCGCTAATGTAACCAGTCTGAGCGCAGGCGAGTCCAGTGTATGTGAAAACTCTTCATGGGTTGCTTTTAACCAGGATGAGGCAAGAGACTCAACACTGGTGTTCAATGTTGGCCCGATTGGCTATGGTTGGGGAAAAGATGTTTCCCGCTCAATTGCTCCTGGTGGATACCAGGCAAATGCGTTGGCTAAAAAGACAACATTCACCAACAAGGGTCCAGGAGTTATTTCCATTAACTGTCAGCGTCAGCGTTTTGACCGACATGACTGGAAAATCGATGCGGGTTCCGGTAAAACCTACCAGAGCGACTACCACATGGATCACGTTACTCCAGGTACCTACATTGAGCCTGGGTATGGTATGCCAATAGGCACCGAGCGCGGTATTTTCGCTGTCGGTGGCGACAAAAGAGAAAGAGACCGTTAATCGGTACGAGTTTTTTAAGCCGGGGGGCTTTGCCCCCCGGCTTTTTTTTTGGAATTTTTAGCTGGACCAATTAAAATAGTCCATATCCTCTGAATTTTAACTGGAGCAATACAGATGACTGAGCAACGATTCGTTGATAACGGGGATGGTACAATTACCGATAATTGGACCAAGCTAATGTGGGTGCAGGAAGACTCGTACTTGATGCTTAAAAAGTTTCTGACATACTCGCATGCCGTAAGATTTCTGGACAAAATGAACGCGGATTCTTTTGCGGGATATAACGATTGGCGATTCCCCCACAAGCGTGAAGCGCACAGCTTGCTGGATAAAACGAAATCCATCAAAGATAAGTATGATTTGGACATTTATATCGACCCTGTTTTCACCGCAGGTTGCGGATATGATACATGGACTTGTCATACTCGAGGCAAGATCACCGCTTATGCTTATTCCTTCAACAGCGGGAAGGGGGGGCATAAGGAGGCTGATGATACGCTCAATACAAGTGTCCGTTTTGTTCGTGGCGAGTTTGACAATAGCCGACTAAAAATCACAGCTGTTCCGCAGATAAAAGACATGATCACTCAGGGAGGTGGCTGGCGTTAAGGTGAGTGAGCGGGCATCGCTGAAAAGTGAGACTTCCTCGGCTTTGGGCTTGAAAATCAACCATTGGGGTGGTAGTTTAGTACCAATAAACATTTGAAAAGTTAATCCATTTTGAGGTTTTCCCCTGTTTGATGCTAATTGAGAATACTCTTCCTTTGAGTTACATTTCATAATAAGTAATCTTTTGTTTGTGAATGTGGCATTGAGGAGAGAGTGTTTTTTGTTTAACCCTGACTTTAGAAAATGAGGGTGCTTTGGCAAATCCAGCTGAATGTGTATACAAAGATAATAATGACGGAACGGTTTCTGACCCGGACAACGATTTGCAGTGGTCGATGCGTGACTCCCGCCAGGAACTTGGGAAATGGCTCAACTGGGATGAGGCGAGTGCTTATGTGACAGCCTGTAATGAACAAAGTTATCTGGGTTATAATGACTGGAGACTCCCGACAAAAAGTGAGGTGCGCTCTCTTTTCAAAAATAAAAAGGCGTATCAAACTATATTTTTAAACGTGCATCAAAAGAAACAACGGAAGGTGTCCAATTATCAGGCGGGAGGTGAAAGTAGTTTCTGGACCTCTGAGACTCGATACGATTCCTATGCATGGAAGAGTTATTACCCGACCGGGAAAGAAATTTGTGTTGACCAGACGGTCTCAACCACAGGAACCTCTGCCAGGTTAGTCAGGGACCTTTAGGAAGATGTTTGAAGTTGTTGCAATTTGATTGGTGACGCTCTACGGATTGAAATTAAAACCCGGAGTATTGATATATGTCTGATGAAGAGTTAATGGAAGGGCAGGAACCCGAGGAAGACGCCCAGGCTGTCCCTGACCAGGATGAAGAAGATATCCAAACGGAATGGCTTGGTGAAGAAGAGTGGGGTGACGAGGAAGATGATGAGGAATTAGCTGAAGAAGAAGTCCCTGCGTTTATTGACAATGGGGACGGCACCATCAGTGATCCGCGTAACAAACTGATGTGGGCTAAATCGGATTCTTTTGCAGAATTTAAATATGGCATCAACTGGTTTGAAGCTCAGGATTACTGTGAGTCCCTGAATGAAAAAGAATTTGCCGGATACGATGACTGGCGTTTGTGCAGTACTGAAGAAGCAAAGACGATGTTTTCTTTCACTAAGAGCAGTGTGGATAAGGACGGTTCAGAAATTCATATCGATGAAGTTTTTGCTCCTGAGGGCGGTCATAATACCTGGACCTATGTGGAAAAGCCTGACTACCACCAGTACGCTGAAAAATTCAGTTATGTGACGGGTAACGAAGTATGGGAACACAAAGATAACGAATACTCGCATGTTCGACTTGTCCGGGATGCCAGTGAGCGTGAGGATTATGAGCCTGAGTGGCGTAAGGACACGAAAAAGTTCCAGCGCTGACCGGTCGCTGGCCCCTGTCAGACGAATTTATAGCGTATAGCTTGAGGTTTTGGTAAAAAAATGGCTCATTACATGATTTTTGGAAAAGATGACTGTCCTCATACCCAAAAGGCGCGGGACGACTTTAAACAGATGAACCGTGCGTTTGTCTACGTCAATGTAGACACTAACTCGCATGGATTGGAAAAGTTGCTTGAATATACCGAAGGAAAATACATTGTTCCTGTTATTGTCGAGGTCGACGAAGGCAATGTTGAAATCGGTTACACGGGTGACTGAAAAGTGATCTCAAGAAAAGAGGAACATTATGGGTGAAGAAGTCCAGCAGATAAAAAGTGATGCTCCTGCTAAAGTCGAAGAGGGGCCAAAACGTTTTGTCGAAAAAGGGCCGCATGTTGTTCAAGATACGAAGACAGGAATTTTCTGGATGAAAAAAGACTCGTGGCAGGACAAGGGAAAGTTTTTCAACTGGCACGAATGTTGCGATTACAATGATAGAAAAAACCTTCGCAAAGTTGGCGGATTCGATGACTGGCGTATGCCGTCATTTGACGAGGCTAAAACATTATACGACGAAACATGTAGCAATCCGGGAAAAGGAGGGGTTACGTTGCGCATTGATCCCGTATTTCCTGAGGGAGCGTTCAAGGTTGAGTGGTTGGGGGGCGATACCTCGACCCGCAGGCCCCGTTATGATTATTCTGAGGGGAAAGTGGTTTCTGCCGATGAGTATAGCTTCGGCTCGATCAGGCTGTGCCGTAAAGCTCCGGTTCAGAAAGTTGCGACCCGTCCTAAAAGAAAATAATAAGACTCGAAAGATATAAATAAAATGACCGAGAAAACGATCAGAAAAGCAAAATATGTTGATAACGGAGACGGCACGGTTTCTGATTTAACGAATAACCTCATGTGGCTTAAAAAAGATACATGGGTCGAACTCGGACGTCAGGTCAGTTGGCATGAAAGTCAGGCTTATGCAAAGGAAGTGAATGATAAAAAATTTGCAGGTTACTCCAATTGGAGAGTGCCGACAGGGTCGGAAGTTAAATTTTTATTTGATGGGGAAGCGTCTAATACGGATGTTGAGGGTGGAGAAATTCATCTCAATTCAGTTTTTTCGCCGGGTTGTGGATTCTCCACCTGGACCAGTGAAACCCGTGGTGCCAAAGCCGCTATGGGGTATGACCTGAGGTCGTCGTTTGAGTTCTGGCTGGCAAAAGAGAATGATGGTTTTCCCAGTGCTGTTCGATTGGTTCGTCAATTGAAATCTCAATCAGCTGACGAGGATGGCGAGCCCCGATTTACCAATAACGGTGATGGAACGGTGAGCGATAAGGAAACACAGCTCATGTGGAAAGCAGATGACTCATTTCTGGAATTGGATAAATGGGTGTCCTGGGAAGAAGCAAAAACTTATATTGAAGGATTGAACAGGGTTCGGTTTGCAGGCAATACCGACTGGCGGATGCCAACACGGAAAGAAGTGCAGACCATATTTGATCCGGGCAATCCTGTTACAGATAAATATGGTGACACTATTTTATTGGCTCCGGAATTTCCACCGGGGGCAGGCCAGACTTGCTGGACCAAAACATTGAACAAAACGGATAAGTCTCTGGTTATACGATTTCAGTTTTACAACGGAGATTACAAGTGGCATCAGCTGGGGTTGCGCAGTCACGGTGTTAGGGCGGTGCGGGATAATAAAAAATAATTTGCATAGATAATTCCGCTGTTAGTATTAAATTTTGAAACCATAGAGAACCAAGATGTGTCCCGAAGAAAAACCTTCAGGTAGTGAGACGGTTACAAAGCCAGCGAGGTTTGTCGATGGTGAAAACGCTACCGTCATCGAGCACTCGAAGCGTCTGATATGGATGAAGGACGATACTTTCCAGTTAACCGCTAAATGGATGAGCTGGATTCAGGTGCGCGACTATGCGAAGGAGTTAAATGAACAGAGATACGCCGGGTACGGTAATTGGCGTATGCCCACCACTGCGGAAGTGAGAAGCCTTTACGACAAAAAACAATCGAATAAGGATCACTGGGGGCAGGAAGTTCCTCTTGATGAGATATTCAATCCCGGATTCGGGTTTTTGTGCTGGACCAGTGAGGTGAGGAATAAAATTCAGGCCATACGTTTTGGTTTTCGTCGGGGGCTAACGACTTTTGATGATGTTTACAGGACATCCCGCGGTGCGAGTCGTTTGGTCAGGGATATTCCAGTAAAAGGGTAATCTTTTTTGATTGCTCGGGCAGGTTCGGCTTTTAATAATACAGGTGACAAGATGAAACTTGAGGGAGATTCGGCTGTGACGGATGAAAAACGTTTTTGCGACAATGGTGATGGCACGGTCACAGATAACGAAACCAAGTTGATGTGGAAACAGACAGATGCCTATCAGGATACCAGTCAATGGTCTAACTGGTTCAAAGCAAAGGAATATGTTAAAGACTTGGGTTTGCAGGAGTTTGCGGGGTACAAAAATTGGCGGATGCCGACCCTGGAGGAAGCCGAAGAATTATACGATGAAGATTCCCATATCCGTGACATGGACCGCTTTGAGATTTTCATTAATCCTGCATTTTCTCCGGGAGGAGGATTTACAACATGGACCTCCGATGAGCGCCCGCATGGAACGGCTTGTATTTTTTATTTCAGATATGGCCACGCCAATTTGAATCATAAAGAGGATATCACCAAAGATACTGTCCGGGCGGTCCGGGATATTGAATAAAAAATTTCCTACAAGGTTTTCATAAGAATTGTAGTTAACAGGAGAAGCGTCATCGAGTCTTATAGGGTTATTAATGAGCAGGAAAGTTTGAACTCGGTCATTCCGTACAGGTTTCCGGAGGAAGACTACGAGAATACTTATATTCTTGAAGATTTCTATTGCACTAATCCGTTTTGTGACTGTCAGCACGTCACAATATCGTTTACTCCGCGAGAAAATCCAGATAACGGGATAACATTTCTGCTCAATTTTAATAAGACCCAGGGCCAGTTGCCCAATCAGAAAAAATACAGCAAGGTGCAAACGGAAATCATAAAAGGATTCGTTAAGGACCTTCCAGATGAACTGCTCGTCTTGTTTAAACAGAGGTATATGGAGGCCAAGGCATTCGGGGAAAAAGATCCTAAGTCTTACCTTGTGTTAGAGCCTGGAAGGTATGTTAATTACATGGAGATTTTTCCTCGCAATGAAGAAAATCTCAATTTTCCCCATGAAGATGGAAAACTGTTTGCGGAAGACAGCTATGAATTGGATCCGCGGGTGGATAACCGTGATGTAAAACTGGTGTTTTATCCTTTCGAGCTGGACGATAAAAACCTGAAACCTGTTTTCACTTACACCTACTATTTTGATGAAGGCAAGAGAGCAGAAGCGGATAATAAGCTGGATGCCAAGACAAGTGATATGCTTTTGTCGATCAATCGAGCTATCCCCGATCTTTTAAAGATATTTAAGAAGAGATATAAAGAAGCCAAGTTGACTGGAGAGGACTTGTTGAAATCGGGCCCAAAAACACCGGTTTACGAAAGTAAGGTCAGCCCGAATGACGCTTGTCCTTGCGGTTCAGGGAAAAAATACAAGAAGTGCTGTGCTAACAGGTTGAACTAAGCGGATTTGCAAATTTTCGGGTGAATCCGTCTTATTTGTTTTGATTCATACCGTCACATAGGACGTTTGATAAATGGCTGATAAAGAAAGAAAAGTCAAAAAAGTGCAGGCCCGGCATATTCTGGTTGGAACAAAAGAATTGGCCGAAGAAATAAAAAAGAAAATTGATGATGGCGAGGAATTTTCCAAGCTGGCAGAAGAGTATAGTGAGTGCCCATCCAAAAAACGCGGTGGCGACTTGGGCTGGTTTGGCAAGGGGGCTATGGTTCGTCCTTTTGAGGTAGCGGCTTTTACGGCTGAAGAGGGGGATATCGTAGGTCCGGTGAAGACGGAGTTTGGCTGGCATATCATTTATGTTTATGAGGTTCAGGACGATATTGATCCCGATGCAGGCCCGCCAACCGGTGATGAAGATGCTGATGAAAACACCCTGCGCATGGTTGCTGAAAATTACGCGCACGAGTTTATGATGCTTGGCTATTCAAGTAAAAAAGTACTCAGCCTTTTTACCAGCACCCATTTTAAATCGGCCAATGCGGTTTATAATATTCTGGGGCTGGATGAAACTAATAAAATCATTGCCAAGGTATTTGGGCAGGAAGTCGCAGAGGTTGAAAAGGGCGGGGCCGAAGCAACGACACAAGAAAATAAAGAGGGATAGTCTAAAATTATTGTTGATGTGTTTAGAAGTTAAAAGAGGAGAAGGGGATTAACCCCTTCTCCTTTTTTTATGTCGAAAAGTGATGAACTCGTGTTACAGGGTAACCGTGTGAACATTCAGGATGCTTGGAATTTCACGAATCGCTCGAATGGTTTCACTGGTCGGTGGCGAGTCGATATTGATAACTGCCACGGCCTTGTCTCCCTCCTTGATTCGTCCCAAATGGAATCCAGCGATATTGATGTTGTTAGTTCCCAGAACATTTCCCAGGTTGCCTATCACGCCCGGTACATCCGTATTATTGAGCACCAGCATGTGTTCCGAGAGAACTGCTTCAAAATGAAATTCATCGAACTTGACAATTCGTGAGTCTCCTTTTCCAAAGATAGAACCCGTTACACTGCGCTCACCTTTTTGAGTTTTTGCTGTGACCTGTATGGTGCTTGTGTACTCATGGACTTCAGAGCTTTTTGATTCCTTCACTTCTATATCTCTATCTTTTGCAATGAAAGGTGCGTTGACCATATTAATGCCGTCAATGGTCCGAGAGAGGAGTCCTTTCAAGACAGAAATTGTAATCGGGTCCATTCTTTGTTCGGCCACCTCTCCATTGTATTGAACTTCTACGCTTGTCAGAGGGGCATCCACGAGTTGCGAAACAAACATGCCCAAATCTTCTCCCAGTTTCAGATAAGGCTGGATTTTCTTCAGAGTATCCGCATCAATAGATGGCATGTTCACCGCGTTGCGGATATTTCCATATTTGAGGAAGTCGATTAACTGATCGGCAACAGCGATAGCCACCTTCTCTTGTGCTTCTTCAGTTGAGGCACCGAGGTGAGGTGTGCAGATGATCTCATCAAGCTCCAGAAGCGGGCTGTCCGGAGACAGTGGTTCCTTGGCGTACACATCAAGAGCGGCCTGCGCCACTTTTTCTGATTTGATCGCGTCGATAAGAGCCTCATCGTTTATGAGGTTGCCACGGGCGCAGTTAACGATACGAACCCCCGGTTTGACTATGTCAAACTCTTTGGCGTCAAGTAAAGGCTTGCCGTCCAGGGAGGGTGTGTGTAAGGAAATATAATCTGAGCGTTTCAAAAGATCGTGCAGTTCAACGGTTTCTACGCCGACTTTATCAGCGTGTTCCTGGGAAATGAATGGATCGTAAACCACAATTTTCATGCCGAATCCTTTTGCAAGGTTGGCAACGATCGACCCAATTCTTCCAAGGCCGACAATTCCCAGTGTTTTGGAATGAAGTTCTTTACCCATGAATTTTTTTGGAGCCCAGACTTTCTGGTCCCTGAGCATTGAACGAGCTTGCGGAATATTACGTGACATGGACAACATGAGAGCCATCGCATGTTCGGCGGTGGTGATAATATTTCCTTCCGGAGTGTTCATTACGATAATCCCATTTTTCCCTGCGGTGGCTACATCAATATTATCCACGCCTATGCCGGCTCGTCCGATGACTTTCAGGTTAGTGGCCGCTTCGATAACGTCTGCGGTGACTTTGGTCGCACTGCGCACGACCAGACCTTCGTAGGAAGGAATTATTTTTATCAGTTCTTCTTTGGATAAGCCAACATTGACGTCGACTTCAATACCAGATTCTTTCTTGAGGATGTCCACTCCCATATTAGAGAGGTTGTCGGCAACAAGCACTTTCATTCCATCACTCCCATCGTTTGGTGTTCTATAAAAGACATTGACTGTCTGTAGTTATTTAGAAAAACAGATTCCGTCAATATGACGAAAATCAAATATAGTTATCAGAGGTTTTTTCAAAAACCCTCCAGTGAAATTTCACGTGTCAGAGGGTTCTTTAATAACCTTCCAGTAGAATATTCTGTGCGACGGCAACACCTTTACCCAGAGCAACATCGTGTCCCATTTTCTTGAGTGCCATTTCCAATGCCGAGACCGCGATGATGATGTCGAAACTGTCTATATAACCCAGGTGTGGGCGATTCGCACGACCTTACCTTTCCAGTGGTCTTGTCCTCCGGCGAGGGTGGCTCCCATATCGTCGCGGATGAACTTAACCAGCTTGCCGCCATCAATTCCCTCGGGAACGAATACTCCCGTAGCGCTGTTAGCCGGTGAGTCCGGAGTGACCTGCTTGAGCCTCATGGCTTTGACCGCAGCATGCGTCGCACGGGTCAACCGCTCGTGGCGGCGGTGGACATTTTCCAACTCTTCTTCCTTGATATCATTTAGCACTACCCGCACTTTTTCTAACAACACCGTAATGAATCAGGCAGATAACATAAAATAGCCATAGATCAAAATATAACTCTTAGGCCTTACGCTTTTCAAAATCC
>CAJWQP010000011.1 GCA_913045445.1 uncultured Nitrospina sp.
AAAAGTCCTTGACAACTTGTCGATCGACAAGTAAATATTAATTAATATGAAAATATTGCAGATTCCGAAACTGATAGAAAATGCTTTGCACTAAAAATATAATGGGGGCATGAATACACCAAAAAATGTAAACAGCCGTAAACATGAGATCATTAAAGCTTCTGTAGAACTGTTCTATAAATATGGGTATCAGAAAGCTTCATTAAGGGATATTGCACGAAAGGTCGGAATTTCCCAGGCTGCCATTTAATATCATTTCAAAACTAAAAAGTCCTTGACAACTTGTCGATCGACAAGTAAATATTAATTAATATGAAAATATTGCAGATTCCGAAACTGATAGAAAATGCTTTGCACTAAAAATATAATGGGGGCATGAATACACCAAAAAATGTAAACAGCCGTAAACATGAGATCATTAAAGCTTCTGTAGAACTGTTCTATAAATATGGGTATCAGAAAGCTTCATTAAGGGATATTGCACGAAAGGTCGGAATTTCCCAGGCTGCCATTTACTATCATTTTAAAACAAAAGAAGAAATTCTGCTGAATATTATTGAGAAGTACTCAAACAAATTACTTTTTTCTCTTAAGACGTGTTTTGTCCAGAAAAAAGATCCCATTGAAAATCTCAGAGATGCCATTTTTGCACATGCAACCTCTATTCGAAACAGTCGAAATGGAACAAAAATAATCATAGAAGACAAACGATTCCTTAGTGATGAAATCAAGCAAATTGTTAAGGAAAAAGAGATAGTCATTTTTCTCCTTTATAAAGATTATTTAAAGCAATTACAGGATTTAAAATTAATAAAGCAGGGAGACTTGTCAATTGCCACTTTTGGTATTCTTGGAACGGTCAATTGGCTTTACCATTGGTTTAATCCTGATAAAGCAATGACTATGGAAAAGATTGCAGAGGAAATGATCGACAATCTTCTTTATGGTCTTATAAATAAATAGTTGTGAAAGAGTTGTTTGTATTTATAGAAATATTAACTTTCCAGGCAGGAGGTAAAAGGCAATGAGAAAACGGAGTATTATTATTTCTTTGGTGATTGGGGTTTTTCTATTAACATCTAATGGAGTTTCGGCTGCTGACCCAATAAAAATTGGTTCTCCTTTGTTACTTAGCGGGAGGGGTGCTTTTGTTGGAGGTGCCGAAAAAGCAACGCTTGAAATGATGGCAGAAAAAGTTAATAAATCCGGAGGAATAAATGGAAGACCTATAGAATTTATTTTTTATGATACTGAGGCAAAGCCTGATATTGCAGTCCGTCTCGTAAAACGACTGATTCAAAAAGACAAAGTTGATGCGATTATTGGTATATCTGCAAGTTGGGCTGCTTTTCCCGTTATTCCTATTATCGAAAAACACAAAATTCCTACAATCATGCTGGGGTCCGCAAGCAAGATTGTAAATCCTGTAAATAAATATATATTTAAAACTCCTTCTGATGACAGAATTGTAGTTGCAAAACTTTTAGATTATTTACAGAAACAGGGTACCAAAAAGATTGCTATCATGTCCAGTCAGGATGGATTTGGTGATGGCGGCAGGAGCGAGTTATTATCTCAAACCCCTAAATATGGTATAGAGATTGTATTTGATGATAAATATACAATGGATGATACTGACGTAACGCCAACCATAAACAAAATCAAAAAAACTGATGCACAGGTTGTTGTTAACTGGTCATCAAAAAGAGCACCGGTTATTATGACTATGGGCTACAGGCAACTTGGTATGACTCTTCCTCTCTACCAGAGCCATGCTGCACTTTCTGCTGATTTTCTCAAAGCTTTAGGTGAAAAAGGGAACGGTATTAAAATTGCCAGTTTTAAATTTCCCGGAGCTGAAAATCTGGCGGACAATGATCCTCAGAAAAAAATAATTCTAGACTACCAGGCCCAATATCAGGAAAAATTCGACAAACCTGCCAACCAGTTCGGTGCATGTGCTTTTGACGCATTTAACATTATGCTTAAAGCTTTGAAAATCGCCGGAACTGACAAAGAAAAACTTCGCGATGCAATAGAAAATACAAAAAATCATATGGGAATTAACGGTGAATTCAATTACTCATCTGATGATCATGGAGGTTTAACAAAAAAAACTATGGTTATGTATGAAGCTGTTGATAATAAATGGAAACTATTAGAATAGACCCTAACGTTGTATAAAAGTTTCCATTGACTGCTTCATTCTGGTTATGTTGCTTTTTTAACAACATTGAGGAAATGCAACAAATCCTGGCGAACCGTTTGGTTTGGACCCATAGTGAGTGTAAGTTCTCCGTGGGGTTTAGTAAGCCGGCCGGCCCTTTGAATAATCCGATGACTGAGGGTATCCAGTCTTTCAAATACCCAGGGCGCAGGACGTTTTGAGAGGGCACGCGAGAGGGTAGGTGAAGCCTGCATTTGTAATTTTCTGGACAAATTATGTGCCATCATGGAGCAAAGTGTGCATATCTAGTTGCCTGTCAGGCGTTTGGTGAGAATAATATCAAGAGCGGCATCGGTTTTCCCATCGCCGAATATTACCTCTTGTGAACCACGCCCATTATGGAAAAAGACCACGCTTTTGGTTGATTCAGTTTTGTTGGTCACTATCATCTTGTAATCGAATTGGTCATCACGGGGTTCAAAAAGATGCAATTGAAGAGGTCCTTTATACTGCTTTCCCCCACGTGAAAATGAATCTATTGGGGGTATTCCAGGGCTTTGGTTTCCATTTGGTTTGTAGGCATGACCACTCACGATCAATGCTGCACAAGCGTTTTCTGTTCTCGATTATCTCTTTAAACTGTGGGAACCTTGCAAAGGGGACAGAAACGATAAATTTCACATAGCGGCTGTCCAAAACAGACAATATTATGTCGCTGGAAAAAGCTTGGTCCATACGGGATTCAAATAGGGTGTTTTTCAGTTCTTCTTTTGCTTTATAGAAACATTGCATTATGAACTGATCAACGCCATTGGAATCATGGACATTGCCGGGGCGGTGGAGGGGGTCAAAGAACTGGCTTGTTTGTGCTTCAGTACAGAACAATGAATAGTAACTACGTGAACTCTTTTTCTTTTTATTAAAACCAACAGCGGTCCCCTCGGCATGACACTTGGTGGACTGAACCGAAACATCGAAGTCAAAGGTCAAACGGGGCAGACATTCTCGTTTAAGACCTTCTCCACTCCTTCGCCTTCCATCTGAGAAAGGGCACGGGAAATGGTGGAAACATCGACCAGTTTTCGCAACTCCATTAATCGAAGAACTAAAGGATCGTCGCGGTAATAGTCTACTTCTCTTATGCGACGAAAACCTAAAAAGAGATAAGCAATTAACAGCAGAACAACCAAATGATGTCCAAAGATGGAGGGGAAGTTTAAAATGATTGAAGCACTTTTTCAGGCGCTTTTTTAGATTTAGCCGTCCCAATAATGCTTAGAATATCAATAAGCCTGAAAAGGATGTAAGTCTTTGATCTTCGAATTTAATCACAAGAATTTTTTAGTGGTTTGCATGAATCTGAGCTTTGCTGGAATTCACTTGCGGCGACCTCCTGGATATAAGGTTTTTTGTGTTGCAGTAGATCACTATAACCATAGTCTATGAGGGTCTACAACCTTTTTACTATTTATTTCACTATATTTTTTTGCGACTATAGGGTAGAGTTTACTTTTTATAGGAGGTAGAACGTTTATGCTCACTGATGTAATTCAGGCAATTTTTGCCGCTTTACCTGTTGGGTGTATATATGCCCTGGTAGCTCTTGGTGTTGCCCTGATTTATAATGCAACAAATATTATAAATTTTGCACAGGGTGAATTTGTTATGCTGGGTGGAATGTCGATGGTTACCCTTTACGGGGAAATGCACGTGCCTATTTATCTTTCTATCTTTGCATCTGTGGCTATCGCTACAATAATCGGCATGGCACTTATGAAAGTTGCATACAGACCGGGGAAGAATACTTCTCTTATTATTGTCCTTATTATAACCATTGGGGCTTCACTTTTTATCTCCGGTTCTGCCATGCATATATGGGATGCTGATATTCACAGATTTCCAGCTTTTTCCGGAGAAAAGCCGATTGTCTTTTTGGGTGCAGCCATTGTACCTCAATCTTTATGGGTAATAGGCCTGACATTCCTTCTGGTGATTTCTTTGGTTTGTTATTTTCAGTTCACAATCCATGGGAAGGCTATGAAAGCTTGTGCGCTTGACAGAACTGCAGCAGGACTTCTTGGAATCAAAGTCAAACGAATGGTTTTGATCTCATTTGCAATGAGTTCAGCGCTTGGGGCACTTGCCGGCATTATTATGACCCCTCTTACCATGATAGATTATTCAGGTGGGATGTTACTTGCCATTAAAGGGTTTTCCGCGGCTATGTTAGGAGGAATGGGAAGTTTTGTAGGTGCAGTTATTGGTGGATTTGTCTTTTCATTCCTTGAATCTTTTACTGCCACTTTTGTATCTGGAAGTTTTAAAGAACTTGTAACTTTCATTGTTATAATCAATGTATTGCTTTTTATGCCTAATGGAATTATGGGGCCGAGAAGCAAAGAAGGGCTTGAAGAAGAAGAGGTTCTTGGAGAGTGATAGATAAAATTTCCAGTTTAGTTGGAGAACATGTCTCAAAGGCCAGATTTGAAGACCTTAGCCTTAAGGCTATAGCTTCGGCGAAACGGTCTACTCTGGATACTATAGGAGCGATGATTGCAGGATCTTCTGCTCCTGGTGTAGATATTGTTGTAAACATGGCCAAAGGGTGGGGTGGGACTAAAGAGGTACTGGTAACAGGCTTTGGAATTTATCTGCCAGCCCCGGCAGCAGCATGGTGCAACGGAACTATGGCCAGAGCCCTGGAAATAGATGATTGTGTTGATTTTCTTCCCGTTCATCCTTCTGCATCTGCTGTACCAGCACTTTTTGCACTTGCAGAACAAAAAAGAAGCATTTCAGGTCGAGAGTATTTAACATCGCTTGCAGTCGGTCAGGATCTGATTATAAGAATGGGTCTGACAGTCAAAAAAAGCGCAATGGAGACAGGACGAAATAATCTGTTTAAAATCTTCGGCCCGACAGCCGCACTTGCACACGCTATGAAATTTAGTCCAGAAGAGGCGCAAAATGCCTTGGGGATTTCATTCTCCCATGCAGTAGGAGATGGACAATGCGCTCTTGATGGAGCGCTGACATTAAGATTACAACAAGGCATTGTTGCCCAGGGAGCTCTTCTCTCAGTACATTTAGCGGCTCAAGGATTTACAGGTGCAAAAAATTTTTTAATGGGAAAATGGGGTTATTTAAAATCGTGGGAACCTGATCCTGAACTGGAATATCTTACTTTTGAATTTGGAGAGTTTTTTTATGGGGAAAAGATATCAATTAAACCATATTCATCATGCAGGGCTACTCATTCGGCTCTGGATTCCATTATTGCGCTTTCAAAGAAGCATGACATTGATGTATCATCAATCAAAAAAGTGATAGTTAGAACAAGCCCTGAGATATATAATCTTGTCGGCTTTCCCCATGAACTTAAGGCAAAGCCAGATTCAATTCCCACTGCACAATTTTCCATCCAATACACTATTGCTGCAGCACTTATCAAAGGAGACATGTTCTTAAAAGAACTTGATTTTGAAACAATACGTGATGAAAAAATAGGTAATTTAGCTTTGCGTGTTCATGTTGAATCTGTGCCAGAGCTTAGATCTGATAGTATTCTCGGGCACACCGAATTGAAAATTGAGTGTGAAAATAATAAAACTTTTCAAGATAAAATCAAGTTCCCGAAAGGGAGTCCCGAGCGACCAATGTCATATAATGATTGCATAAAAAAATTCAAAAAATGCATTCCCTATGCTTTTAATCCAATTACTCCCGATCTTGTTGAAGAACTGATAGATCGGGTTGGGAACCTCGAAAATCTCCAGGATATGTCGCAAATATTAACTTGTTTGAAGTAAAATCTGATTGAATTGATTCGGATAAAAAATAAAAATAAATCCGCATGGCTTGGGATATCAGTGGCTCTTTTAGCCTTGCCTTTTATCTTGGGTGACGGATATTACCTTAGTGTAATGAACTTTATTGCTTTTTATGCCATTGTTGCCATTGGGCTTTGCCTGTTGACAGGATACGGGGGACAACTTTCCATGTCCCATGCAGCTTTTTTTGGTATTGGAGCTTATACCTCTGCAATATTATCAACCCGTTTTGGCTTAAATCCTTTGATATCAATTTTCATCGCTCAGATTGTCTCTGCAACTGCTGCCCTATCAATCGGATCAGTTGTACTGCGTTTAAAAGGACATTATCTTGCAATTGCAACCTTGAGTTTTACCATAATTGTCGAAATACTCATCATTGAAACCGCGTGGCTCACCGGAGGTCTTCAGGGACTCTCCTTAATACCCTATATCTCTTTTGGTGACTTTATCATCGATTCAGACTGGAGGCTTTATTTTATCGTTTGGCCGATCACTATGCTTATAATGCTGTTCTCTTTGAATTTGGTTGATTCCCGTATGGGACGTATTTTCAGAGCTACAAAAGAAAGTGAAGACATTGTACGTCTGTTCGGGGCTAATGTGAAAATATATAAAATCAAGCTTTTTGTGCTTTCATCAGTTTTTGCTTCTCTTTCTGGTAGTTTTTATGCCCATTTCGTAAATTTTATATCACCCACTGCAGGCTCTCTTATGTTTGCCATAGATATAATTATGGTTCTTGCCTTCGGAGGTTTCACCATACTTTGGGGCGCATTATTAGGGGCAGCTTCATTAACTTTCTTAAATGAATATCTTACAGTGTTTGCCGATTTTAAGCGTACTATTTATGGGCTATCCCTTATTTTGATAATGCTTTTTTGCCCAAATGGACTTCTTGAAGGGCTTAAAGATTCCTTAAGCCGTCTCATTTCAGTCAAAAATGCTGGAGGCGATTAATAGTGCTTGATTTAAATAGTGTCAGTAAAAATTTTTCAGGTTTAGCTGCATTGACTGATGTCAGTTTTGATGTAAAAAATTCAGTTATTAAAGGGATTATCGGACCTAATGGTGCTGGGAAAACGACCCTTTTTAATATCATTACAGGAGTTTTTCCGCCAAGCAAAGGAACAATAAATTTTGATGGGAATGATATCAGCCATAAACGATCAGATGAGATAGCAAAACTTGGGGTATCCAGGACTTTTCAACAGACTTATCTTTTTAAAACTCTGACTGTACTTGAAAACGTAATGTTAGGAAGACACTACAGAACACGTTCCGAGTTCTTCGCTTGCGGATTAAGACTTCCTGGTGCACGAAGAGAAGAAAAATTAATACGTGAACAGGCAATGGAATGCCTTGATATGATCGGTCTTGCAGGCAAAAAAGATAGAATTGCCAACAAACTTCCCATGGGAGAACAAAGATATCTGGAAGTTGCAAGAGCTTTGGCTACGGAACCACGCCTTCTGATTTTAGATGAACCAACGGCAGGATTAAATGAGTTTGAAAGAGACGATTTTTTAAATCTGGTATTTAAAATCAGAGATATGGGTATCACAATCCTGGTTGTTGAGCACCATATGAAATTCATCATGAAAGTGTGCAGTGAACTGGTAGTACTGAATTTTGGCGAAAAAATAGCCGAAGGTACTCCAGACGAGATACAAAATTCCCCCAAAGTCATTGAAGCCTATCTTGGCGTGGAGGAAGACATTGATTATTAAAATTAAAGACCTTGACGTTTTCTATAAAAATATACATGCCTTAAAAAAAGTATCCGTCAGTATTGAAAACGGAAAAATTATAGGGCTGGTCGGTGGAAATGGTGCTGGAAAGTCAACGATGATAAAATCTATCACAGGACTTGTGCCAATAAAGAATGGAAAAATATTTTTTAATGACAGGGACATAACACGCCTGGACTCAGCTTCAATTGCCCGACTTGGGATATCCACAGTACCCGAAGGTCGCCGTCTGTTTGCCCCTATGACAGTCCAGGATAATATGAATCTTGGAGCCTATCTGCGTTTTAAAAATGAGAAGAAAAAAGATATAGAAAAAGATATAAAGAAAATATTTGAACTTTTTCCGCGTCTTATGGAGCGAAAGAATCAAACAGCCGGAACACTTTCCGGAGGTGAGCAGCAGATGCTTGCCATAGCACGTGCTTTAATGGCAAAGCCAAAGGCAATTTTGATGGACGAGCCATCAACTGGCCTTGCTCCTTTAATTGCCAAAGAAATATTTAAAGTGATTAAAAGCTTAAAAAACAGAGGGTATACGATTTTGCTGATAGAACAAAGTGCCCGTATGGCATTAAAGATATCAGACTATGCATATGTTTTGGAATCGGGTAAAATAGTCCTTAAAGGCAAAGCTTCAGATCTGTTAAAGGATGAATCTGTGCAAAAAGCATATTTAGGTGTTTGACAGGACTTAAATTTATAAAAAATTATGAGAGGATAAATTTATGGGTAATGTAATAATAATTACAGGGTCTGGATCAGGAATAGGGCGGACAATTGCATTAAGATTTGCAAAAGCTGGATACAGAGTAGTAATCAATGATATTGTCAAAGAAAATGGAGAAAAAATACTGGCTGAAATTATAAGTCAAGGCGGTCAGGGAATATTTGTTCCTGCTGATGTTTCAAATATAGAGCAAGTGAGAAACTTATTTCAAACAACTCTGGCAGAATATGGTCAAGTGGATGTTCTTGTAAATAATGCCGGTGTTCCAGGTGGATTCTCCTTTATAACAGATATGCCGGATGAAACCTGGCTTAAAACCATATCTGTCCATCTTACCGGCACTTTTTTCTGTATTCGAGAAGCCTTAAAAACAATGATAAAAATGGAAACAGGACGGATTATTAATATTGCTTCTATAGCAGGTTTAATGGGAACAGTGGGATCAGGAGAGTATGGTGCTGCCAAGGCTGGTATCATTAATCTTACAAAGACCTGTGCCAAAGAATCGGGACCTTTTAATATCACAGTGAATGCGATTGCACCGGGAATGGTAGGCACACCAACGAACTTGAAACTTCAGAAAAAGAGAAGTCAGTTTATTGAAACCGCTATAGAAGGTACACCCACTGGATGTATGACCACTCCTGCCCAGATTTCAGAAACTTGTTTTTTCCTTGCTTCCAAAAGTGCCTCCAATATTACAGGTCAGGTAGTTACAATAGATGGCGGTGCTGAAATGAGTACCAATATGGATAGTTTTATGGCACAGCATCTGATCAGGCGTAATAAATCTGCAAGCAATAATAACCACGGCAAATAATAAAAATCTCGAAATATTATTTTGTATTAATTAGGAGATTATTAAATGAGAGTTGTTGGTGATATCCCCAGATTGAATGCCAGAAGGTATCCTGAAAAAATAGCTTTGATTATGGATGAAAAGCATATGACATTTCAAGAGCTTGATGAGATGTCTAACAGGATAGCAAATGGCTTGATCTCTTTAGGAGTCAAACCTGGTGATAAAATAGCAGTCATGGCGCAGAACTGTCTGGAGTTCCCTCTACTGGTATATGCTATAGCTAAATGTGGCGCAGTATTTGTCCCGGTTAATTTTCGATATGGAAAAAAAGAATTGATTTATGTGATTGGCAATTGCAAACCGAAAATAATTTTTTTCGGTTCTGAAAATGCTTTACTTGTAAAACAGGCCTCTTCTGATTTTTCTGGCGATACAAAAATGTTTGCAATTTCAAGGGAAAATTTATTTTACGAACAAACAAAAGCTCAACCTTTGGTGCAAGTTGATCCTGATTCACCGGCAATGCTCATGTATACAAGTGGTACAACAGGATTCCCAAAAGGAGTTCTTTATTCACATTCAGCTTATTTATCTGTCTATGTCGGCATGGCTATTGAGGGAGATCTCAAACGTGAAGAAGTCACCATGGTAGCTTTGCCACTTTTCCACAATGGTGGTTTAAATGCACTGCTCCAACCTACATTAATGTTAGGTGGTTCAGTTGTAATCATGCGCAAGGGTTTTGAACCACATGCCATATTAGAAGCAGTACAACGTTATAAAGTTACAATGACAATGTGGGTTCCAACCATGTTGATCATGCTTACCAGCCATCCTGGTGCATCAGATTATGATCTGAGATCTCTTGAAAAAATCTGGTATGGATCTTCACCAATAAGTCCTTCAGTATTAAAAGCTTCCAAAAAACTTTTCCATGCAAAGTTTTACCAGTGGTATGGTCAGACCGAAACAGGGATGAACTCCATATTGAGACCTGAAGACCATATCGAACATTCAAATTATACAGGAAGAGAGATATTTAATGCAGAAATACGGATAATTGATGAAAAGGGAGATGATGTGCCAAAAGGTGAAATAGGTCAGATTATTTCAGCCCAGAAACCTTTAGGGATGCTTGAATACTTCAATATGGAAGATAAGACAAAAGAGACAATTCGTGATGGCTGGATTTACACAGGTGATCTTGCAAGAGTTGAAGGTAATGGTTTTTTCACTATAGTAGACCGCATGAAAGATATGATTATCAGTGGTGCTGAAAATATTTATCCAAAAGAGGTGGAAGATGTTATCTGCAACCATCCTGATGTGATAGAGACTGCAGTTATCGGAATTCCTGATGATATCTATGGAGAATCTGTTCTTGCTGTTGTTGTACTTAAAAAAGAAAAACAGTTAACTGAAGCTGATCTTATAGAATTTTGCACTCATCATCTGGCTCGATATAAAAAGCCCAAAAAAATTGTATTTACAGATGAATTGCCAAAAAATGCAGCAGGCAAAGTTGCCAAGAATGTTATTCGTGAGCCATACTGGACAGGCAGAAAAGAGATAATTTGACAATTTTATGGGGATTTTATGAAACTAAAAGATAAAGTTGCTCTTGTTACAGGAGCTGGAGGTGATCTTGGACGCGGTATGGCACTTGAATTTGCCAAAGAGGGAGCAAAAGTTGTAGTCAATGATATTAATGGTGAAAAAGCCGGAGAAACCGTTCAAATGATTACTTCCAAAGGAGATATTGCCACAGGTGATTCCTCTGATCTCACAGACAGCAAAGCTGTTCTTAAGATGGTTGATAAAGTTATCAAAGAAAATGGAGATCTCCACATTCTTGTTAACAGTGCCGGTGATATAAGGGATGCCCAGTTAGTCAAAATGAGTGATGAAGAGTGGGATTTTGTCCTGGATCTTAATTTGAAGGCAAGTTTTGTCTGTGCACGAGCTGTTGCACCACATATGATTAAAAAGCGTTACGGGAAAATACTCAATTTATCCTCAATGGCATACAAAGGAAATATTGGCCAGGTTAACTATACCTCGGCAAAAGCTGGTGTTGTTGGTCTGACACAGGCTCTCGGTCTTGAACTTGCCAGATACAATATTAATGTCAACTGTATTGCACCAGGGCTTATCAATACTCCTAAAAGTGCAACTCTGGATGAAAGAGTGAGGAACTATCTGATTAAAAAAATACCAATGCAATGCATGGGTGAGATTACTGATATAGCAAAAACTGCGCTCTTTCTTGTGTCTGATGATGCCCAATTTATTACCAGACAGATAATACATGTAAGTGGCGGTATGGAAGGGTTCTAAAATTCAGATAATTGACAAATATAAGAAATTCAGGAGAGATAAAGCGTATGAATGAAACTTCCAAAAAAGCTTTAGAAGGCAAGGAGAAATATGCTGTTGTTGTCGAAGCAGGATTGTTTCATTATCCTCTGAACAGAGGAGAGAAACCACATCTTACAGGAAACAGATGCAATATTTGCGATAAACGGTTTTTTCCTAAAAGAACCGGCTGCCCATACTGTTTTAAAGATGGTGATATGGAAGATGTCGAGCTTGACAGATATGGCATTATCTATGCCTGTACACTTGTTCATATCCCATCACCTTCTGGAATCAAAGCTCCCTATGCATATGGCTATGTAGATATCCCAGTTGACAGAATCCGTGTGTTTGGTCTCTTTACAGGAGCAGAACCCTCTTCATTTCACGCAGGACAAAAAGTAGAGTTGGTTATTGAACCCATAAAGACAGATAAAAATGGGCAAGAAGTTATAGGTTATAAATTTAAACCAGTTGAAAATAGGCATTAAAATGAGGGACGTATATTTAGGTGGCGTTGGAATGACTGTTTTCGGGAAACATCTCGCGAGGCGTCTCAGGGATTTAGGGCGTGAGGCATGTTTGAAGGCTATTGAAGAAAGCAGAATACATCCAAAAGAAATTCAGGCAGGATATTGTGCCAATGCATTAGGGTCGGCAATTCAGGGTGAAACAGGAGTAGGGCAAAATGTTTTGTGGGAATTGGGTATTAATAAGATTCCCATTATCAATATCGAGAATGCATGCGCTTCCGGGTCTACTGCCCTTCGGGAAGGCTGGATGGCAATAGCTGGAGGTTTTTATGATGTAGTACTTGTTGTTGGAGTAGAAAAGGCTGTCATGCCAAAGGGTACTATGCTTAACGTTGGGGCGGCCGAGCTTGAAACAAAGCTGGGGGATGTTTTTCCAGGATATTTTGCTTTAACTGCAAAAAAACATATGGAAGTTTATGGCACAACAAAAGAGCAGTTGGCCCAGGTATCAGTTAAAAACCATGCAAACGGGATATTGAATTCATATGCACAATTTAGAAAAGAATTCACTGTGGAAGATGTTTTAAACTCCCCTATGATTGCTGATCCAATTACATTGTATTCCTGTTGTCCTAACAGTGACGGTGCAGCGGCAGTCATATTATGCTCTGAAAAAAAAGCCAAAGAGCTTAGTTTGATCCCGGTAAAAGTAGCAGCATCGGTATTGACAACAGGCTGCTATGAGAACGGAGCTGATATTACAGGATGGGAAGTCGAGAAACTTGCAGCCAAAGAGGCTTATGATATGGCTTCATTGGGACCAGAGGATCTGAATGTTGTTGAAGTTCATGATGCATTTACTATTTGTGAAATAATTCATTATGAAGATCTTGGATTATGTAAATCAGGAGAAGGCGGCCGTTTTATTGAAAAAGGAGCCACTGATTTAGGCGGACTTATTCCTGTGAACCCGAGCGGCGGATTGCTTTCAAAGGGACATCCTGTAGCTGCTTCCGGAATTGCACAAGTTGTTGAAATCGTCTGGCATCTTCGGGGTCAGGCTGGAAAAAGACAAGTTGAAAATGCTAGAATTGGTCTTGCACAGATCATGGGTGGTGGTAAAGAAGGAGACACAAAAGCCTGCACTGTCCATATTCTTGTAAAGGTACAAAATACTATAACATTGGATTGTAAGGATAACATTTAATCTTCAATTTTCTGAAATTAATGGATTGCTCCCCATTGGAATTCCTTTCCATGACAAGTCTGTCAACTTGATAACGGCCAATATTTTTGCGCTGGGAAAAGGTCCGATTATCCCCATTGACACCGGATATAAATTTACTGGAACTTTAAATTCCATGGCAACATCCGTCTACCGAAAGCGCGAATCTCGGAACTCTTCTTATTATCTGTGTATGGAGAATCATTTTGAAACATTCGAACAAGTCTATGCGGATCGGTTCGAGCGTAGATACGGATTTTATCGCCCCTATGTCGGGCTGGTGATGTTGCGGTACCTTGACTGCAGGATTCTGCACAACGGGTTTGCCCGTGTGCGTTGTGATCACTGTGGTCATGAATATTTCTTGGCTGACAAATAGCCTCTCCGTTGGCGCTGAAGTCTCAATTGTCATCGCAAACGATGGGTTTTATAATATGTTGCGGTTTGCATGATTTCCAGACACAATGATAAAATTTCAATCTACCCGATCTTAAAAAGCGAGTTCCTATCAATTGTACTGTCGCGCGCGGCAATTGCCGCCCAGATTCTGGCGCAACTCTGACGAGATGCATTCATGAAAAACACGGCTTGCCTCTTGATGTTGCTTGTATTGAGCACGGGTCTGGTTCTGGGCAGCGGACAAATCTCACCGACCTTTGCCCGCGCCCGCGTTTCCTCTGCCAACGGCGCCGTGACGCTGACCGCCATCGCCGCCATGGTCCAGGTCGGATAGATGAGTCCGGTGGCCGCTACGGGAATGCCGATGCCGTTGAACATTAACGCCAGTGGCAATGCAGCCAAAATTAACGTTCGAACCAGGCGCTTGTCCAAAACCGATAGAAGAACACACCCATCAGGTGCTTTAGCACTTTGAAGTTGACTTCGATCTTAAACCGGTAGCTGTGTATCGCGTATGATATCGTTAACCGACAGAGTCAAATCAGAACACATTATAATGAAGTATTCTGAACCGTCACGAACAAGCACAAAGCGGACTTTTTCCTCAATCGGTTTCCATATCAGATCCAGGCATAGAAACGAGACTTCTTCACATTGACCGTAAATTTCAACAGATATTTTCTCTAAAGTTACACACTTCCCGACCCCTCATATATTTTCACTTTCGTTTTATCTTTTTCCTTGACAATATATCGATCGTTCGATATTTATTAAGATAATCGGATTAAATCTATCTGCTGACAATCAAATAATTTGATTACAGTCTAGCCCTATAACGTTAGTTAGTGTCGTTGTGGGGCTAATTGCTTTGCCCTTAATGTCTGTCTTAAAGTAGAAGCATCAGACACCCCGCTCTAAGACAAGATACTCAGACATGGAAAACGTTCAGATAAACAAAGAAAAACTCATCCAAGTTGCCACCAATCTCTTTGCCAGTAAAGGTTTCAGCGGAACATCCATTCGTGACATTGCTAACGCGATGAACATGAGCATTTCCAATATTTATCATTACTTTGGTAACAAAGAAGGGCTCTTACTGGAGATATTGCAACATTCCGCAATATTGTTGCGCAGGAAGCTTTGCCAAACTTCAGATCCAAACCTTGAACCCCTAGAACGCTTTAAACGGCTCCTAAATTCCCATCTCCAGCATTCTGTCGAAGGATCAGCAGTATCGACATATTTCAATATTTTGGGGGTAATTAATTGGGCGCTGCGATGGTATCGACCTGATGGAAAATTAAATTTGGAAGAGACAACTGAAGAAGTGGTTTCCTTTATCTTATATGGCGCATTGGGTGGCGATTCTTCAACTAAAGAAAGTAGGCAACGAATAACCCCCATAAGACCGTCATCGGTTTTGATCGTTTTCCAGAACAAGTTTGGGTTGAGAGGAGGTAAAGGCCATGGGTTACACGATAGATATTGATACAGGCGGAACCTTCACTGACGGATTTTTTGTCAATCAGGAGCAGGTGGAAACCGTAAAAGTGCCGACGACACCTCACGACCTTACGGTCTGTTTTCTGGAATGTATCAGTGCCGGAGCTGCACGCCTTGGGGTTAAGGTGGAAGATCTCCTATATAAAGTCGACATTATACGTTTTTCCAATACAATCGGCACTAATACCATCATCCAAAGGGACGGCAGTAGGTTGGGCCTTCTGGTCTCAGCCGGATGCGAAGATTTAGCGCCAACCCAAAGTGAAGAAGGCAAAAGTCCACTGGTCATTCCGGAAATGGTGCTCGGGATAGAAGAGAAAACAAGCCCGTCCGGGGAGGTCGTTAAATCGCCGGAGGAGCAGACAATAATGGGTGCCGCGCAGAAACTTATCGACCGTGGCGCCCGCTGCCTGGTGGCGGCATTTACCAATTCCGAATTTAATGCCGAAAACGAACGCCTAGTGCGAAAAACCGTCAAAAACGAATATCCTCGCGATTTTTTGGGCTCGGTACCCGTGTTTTTGTCCTCGGACATCTCACGTCGGTCAGGGACCGCAGAGCGGATCAATGCCGCCGTACTAAATGCCTATATTCATGCCAAGCTGGTCAAGCTTTTATACAAGGCGGGTGAGGACCTCCGCCGGAGACTTTACCGTAAGAGCCTCTTTATCGTTCATAGCAACGGCGCTGTGGCCAGAGTGGCTAAAACCCGGGCCATATACACCTATAATTCAGGCCCGGCGGCGGGACTGTTGGGCGCCCATTTGATTGGCCGATTGTATGAGGCCAAAGATCTGATTTCCGTTGACATGGGCGGTACCTCCTTTGATATCGGGTATGTGCGCAATGGCCAGGCCAGCTATACCCTCAAGCCTGATATCGAGGGGCTTAGGGTAAATGTGCCTATGTTGGACATCCGATCCCTGGGAGCCGGCGGAGGATCCATTGCCTCGGTGGTGAACGGAACGCTTCAAGTCGGCCCTCAATCTGCTGGAGCCTTACCGGGTCCGGTGTGCTTTGATTTAGGGGGCATGGAGCCGACGGTGACAGATGCGGACCTCATCCTTGGCATTTTAGACCCAGACTATTTTCTGGGCGGCACCATGAAGCTCAATTACAAAAAGGCCAGGGAGATTATGGAGGAAAAAGTGGCACAGCCTCTGGGGGTCTCTGTGGAAACGGCTGCCCGTGAAATCAAAGGCCGAATCGATACATCCATGGGGAGGGAGTTAAAAAATCTGAAAAACAGACTGGGAGGGACTCAGGATCCTTTGCTTGTTGTCTATGGAGGGGCTGGCCCGGCCCATTGCTGTGATATGGCAAAGGTTGCCGGACTCAAAAAGATTGTTATTACGCCATTTTCTGCAGTCTTTTCCGCTTTTTCATCATCAAATATGGATGTGGGGCATGTCTATTATTCACGGGTTGATCTCCCTTTTAACGAAAAAAAGGATTTCAAAGGGATGGCCCAGTTCATGGCGATCATGGAAAAGGAGGCCGAACGGGATATTCGCGGCGAAGGCTTTTCGTCGGATCAAGCCGAATTCCAATTGGCGCTTTTTGTTGAATCAAAGAAGAAGGACATTGAAGCCAAATTTGACGTGGAATACGACCTGTTCAACAATCTCAAGGCAAAAGATGTCAAACGGATAATTAAAACATCCCTTGAACAAATGGGCTCGAAAAACCTCACCGCGCCCAAAGATCTAATGCTGGCTATGGTAAGTTTGACCGCCCGCTCTGAAGTCGAACATTATAAGATTAGCGAAATCCCTTCGGCTTCAAAAGATGTGAAGCAGGCCAAAAAAGGCGACCGAAAAATCTTTTTACAAGCAGGCCATAACGCACAGGCAATAGCAGTCTACGATAGATCTCGCCTTACAAATGGCCACAGCTTGACGGGCTCGGTAGTGGTCGAGTCGGAGCAGACCACGCTGTTTATTCCAGCTGGATGGAAATTGACTGTGGACAAGTATAACAACGCAATCTTGGAGGAGATTTCTTAGCCATGAAAGTCCGAATCACGGAATACCTGGAAATTGACGTAAAGCGCGAAAAGTGGGTTTGTGAGCGTTGCGGACATTTATTAATCGACGCCAGCGAAAACTACAAAAAGGGCTGTTTGGTGGCTGAAAAGCCCTTCGAAGAGGTTCATCCGGCCATGGTTGAGGGCCAAGCGTACAGCTTCAGTCCGGATCCCGAATATGTCCGCCTTTTAGAGTTTTACTGTCCAGGATGCGGCATAATGATTGAAAACGAGTATCTACCACCTGGACACCCCATTACACACGACATCCAGTTAGACATTGATGCGTTAAAAAAGCGACTGGGCAAGGGGGAAGGAATATCCGAAAAAATGCTTGAGGCTATTTTGACGAAGACCGTAAGGGAAACTGCGGAGAGAGTTACCAAAGGGGAAACCACCGCTACCGTAACTGAGGAGGTTATTAAAAAAACCATCGATGCCCTGAAAGAGTTGGGAGTCTGAAATGGCTAGTGGCCGTGAACTTTTCAGAAAATTTTTAAATCGTGAACCGCTGTCGCGACCGGTTTTTTTGCCCATGGCAAGGGGGCTCCTGTCGCGGGTTGAAGACATGCCCATGGAGAAATTGACCTCGGATCCTACCCTATGGGCCAATGGCATAATGAAAACAGCTAAGCTGTTTGGTTTCGATGGCGTAGTGACGGGATTCGATTTCAGTTTGATGGCAGAGGCCTGTGGCTGCGACATCACCTGGAAAAACGACAGGCCCATCGTCATGTCCCTCAAGGGCAACTTGAGTCAAAATCCTGAACAAGGCGAACGGATGAGCCATGCCCTGGAGGCCGCCAATAGGTTGTTTGAAGCCTGTCGGCTCGAATTCGCGTGCGTGGCTGCTTTGACAGGGCCAGTGACCTTAGCCAGTCAGCTTTTCGGAAGAGACGAAGGCCAAGACCACATCCGTGAAGTTAACCGGCCGGTGGTCCAAATGGTCGAGGCGTTTTGCAAGACGAAGCCGGATGTGTTGATCTTTCTAGAGGGACGTCCCCTGGCACTGGCCGAGCCCAATGCTATTCATCGGCGCATCTACAACACGCTCAAAAATATCGCGGATTACTACAATATACCGGTCGGCCTGTACCTGCAAGGCTACGATCCTTTGCGACTGAACCAATTTTCATCCCTTAAGATGGACCTCTATATTCCAGGGCCCTCTTTTGACAATCGCTTACCTCCGGTTGTGGAATTGTTGGCGCTTGGTGAGGACGCCTTGGGCGTCGGACTGGGGCTGCCACTGGACAATCTCGAAAAGGCCAGGAAAATCATCCGGGAAGGACTTCAACGATACCATGCCAAGGCCGGTCAGGGCTTCTTTTTAACTAGTTTCGGGCCGGCGGCAAGGGATGTCAATCTCGAAAACCTTCATGAATTGGTCACTGAAATCTGCACCTTGTAACTTTATCCGGATAGGAGGCGGGTCATGGGTTATACAATAAGTATCGATATTGGCGGCACCTTTACCGACTTTTGTGTCAGCCAAGACCACGGGGACACCCATATAACTAAATCTCCGACCACCCACTACGATCTTTCAGTCGGTTTTATGAAGGGTATTAAAGAGCTCGCACATATTTATAAATTGGGATTGGATGATTTTTTGCGTCAGACCGACGCCGTGCGCTATTGCACAACTTTGGGGACCAACGCCCTTATCGAGAGAACCGGACCCAAACTCGGCCTGATTACAACTTCCGGCTTCGAGGACACCATCTTTCTGGGCCGGGCCCGTAGCTGGGCGGACGGCGGTACGACGAATGAGAATAAGGACCTCGCCCGCATTGAAAAGCCTGAACCTTTGATATCGCGGGACATGGTTGTGGGCGTGCGAGAACGAATCGACTCCTTCGGCAATATTATCTGTCCCCTCAATCGGGATGAAGTTTTTGAAAATCTTCAGACTCTGGTTGACCGGGGAGCCATGGGATTCGTGGTCTGTTTGTTATGGTCTTTTGTGAATCCAGAGCATGAACGCATGGTCAAGGAAATCATTGAAGAAGAATATCCGGAGGATTACCTGGGTTCCATGCCGGTGATTTTATCGAGTGATGTCTCACCAAAATCTGCCGAATATACACGATTTATCACCACCATCGTCAACGCCTATATTCACGGGGTGATGTCTGATGAGCTCAACAAGTTGGGGATCGAGCTGCGGGACGGGGGATACAAAAAGCCCCTTATCCTGGTGCATAACACCGGCGGCATGAAGAAGGTGTCTCGGACCCGGGCGGTTTTGACCCATAATGCCGGTCCTGTAGCCGGACTTCACGGCGCCCTGACTATGAGTAAGATTTACAATTATAACGACACCATCTTCACCGACATGGGCGGTACCTCCTTTGATATCGGAGTTATTACCGGCGGTCGTCTTCGAACCTATGATTTTATTCCTCTGATTGATCGCTGGCGAACGAATATCCCTGCCATCGAGGTCAAATCCATCGGGGCCGGTGGCGGTTCCATAGCATGGGTCAATAAGCTGATGGGAAACGCTTTGGAGGTCGGTCCTCAGTCAGCCGGCTCTATGCCCGGACCGGCTTGCTATGACCAGGGCGGTCAGGAGGCCACTGTCACCGACGCCGACCTGGTGTTGGGCTATCTCAATCCGGAAAATTATCTGGGGGGTAAAATGCTGCTTGATCCTGATTTGAGCCGCGAGGCTATCGAGGAAAAGATCGCCCGACCCCTCGGTATCGAGGTGGTTGAAGCGGCCTTGAGGATCCGGCAAATCATAGACGCCCGCATGGGCCAGGAGGTCTTTAATGAGGTTGCCCTCAAGGGGCACGACCCGCGAAAGTTTGTTCTATTCGCATGCGGCGGAGCAGGAGCCACCCATGCTTGTGGTTTCGCGCCGTATCTGCAAGTCAAGAAAGTGATCGTTGCAAACTATGCACCGGTCTTCGGTGCCTTCGGTGCATCAACTGTCAATGTCCAGCAAGTCTGGGAAAAATCCCGAACGCTCAAAATTTTTCAGTGGGCCACACAGGCCTACTCCGAAGATGTAAATACTTTTAATGGGGTAGTTAACGAGCTCAAAAATCTTGCAATTCGTGATCTTCGTTTAGAAGGCTACAAGGAGGATCAAATCCAATTCCGTCTGGAATTGGATATGCGTTTTGGTATGCAGTACAACTTGACAAAAATTGTGTCACCCCACCTGAATGTCCAAACACCTCAAGACTTCAAGGATATCTGCGACAGATTTAATGAGCAGTATTCAGCCATATATACACCGGAGGCCACCTTTCCAATGGGCGGGATTAATGTAGAGTGCTTTTATCTGACCGCCTTTGTGGAAACACCGGATCCGAGGATTGGAAAGGGTTCGTGGAAACATAGGCTGAAAGATTCCGAACCGTTAGAATCGGCTCGCCTGACATCCCGGCAGGCATATTGGCCTGAGGCCGGTAAATTTGAAGAAACGCCGGTTTTTGATCTGGTAAAACTTAAAACAGGCAACATTATTAACGGTTCGGCATTAGTTGAAGCCCCGGATACAACTTATGTCATCGATCCGGATTGGCAGTTTACGTTGGATGTTTACCACAACGGGATCCTGAAAAGGAATTAGATTTGACTGGACTTCTGTGTATAACTGTATATAAGGGAGGCGAATCATGAGTGCAATGGTTTACGGTAGAGACACGGAAGTCGTTAAAAGGCTCAAGCCTGAACCCGTGACTTCAGAGGAGCGGGCAGCCCAAAAAAAAATCAATGATGTGGATTTCGAAATTTTTCACCACAAGATGAACATGATCGCCCAGGAGGGCAAAGAGACAACCATGAAGCTGGGCGCTTCTTCAGGGATGCGCTGGGGCGACGTGGCTTTCGGGATTTACACCAGCCAGGGAGATCTATCAGTGGTCGCCACAGGCATTTGGTTTCACGCGGTTTTGGGCCAGATACCTGTGAAATACATTGTTAAGCACTGGGTCAATGAAGCTTCGGTCGGCGTCAAGGAAGGAGATTCATTCTTCTTTAATGACCCATTTTATGGCGGTGTCCACGGGGCTGATATGGGCCTGTGCGTGCCCGTATATTACGAGGGCAAATTGGTTTGTTTTACAGGGGCCATTGTTCATACCGGGGAATGTGGCGGCAGTGAACCCGGCGGTCTGGTGGGCAGCGCGCGTTCCAAATATGACGAGGGTATGCTGGTTCCGCCAATAAAGATTGGTGAAAATTATACCCTTAAGGAAGATTTATTAAATATGTTTGCGGCCATGAACCGTGATCCACGCACTATGATCCTCGATATCAAAGCCCGTCTGGCTGCCAGCCGGATTGCACAGCGACGGATTGTCGAATTGATAGATCAGAAAGAAGAGGCGTTTTTTATTGGGGCATTGAGGCGTATCCTAACAATAACCTCCGAGGCAGCAAAAAAGAAAGTCCGTCTCTTAAACGACGGGGTTTTCCGGCAACCCCGCTTTATGGATACAGTGGGCCCGGAACCGGCCCTCACCAAGATTGACATCACACTGACCAAAAAAGATGACACTATCAAATTTACTTTCAAAGATACGACACCCATGCTCCCGGACAAACCTTTAAATACCTTTTTTCAGGGTATTGTCGGACTTTCCATGGTTTATTTCTGTGGTTGGTTCTTCCATGATCTTCCCGCCAATAACGGTTTGCTGGAAACATTGGAGTGGGAGTTTCCAGAAAACTCACTGATAAATGCCCAGGGTGATGTACCGACATCGGTCTCTCCTTTTACCCAAACCTGTTTTGCCCATGGAATGTTCCTTTGTGGTGCCCGGATGACGTACCATCTGGATCGCTTGCGGGCAGTAGCAGCCTGGTTCCAGGGATTCGGGGTGCCGATTTATGGCGGTATGAATCAGTGGAATGAGCCGATGGCCGACATTACCCCAGAAATTAATGCCACTGGAGCAGGGGCCCGGCCTGACAAAGACGGGGTTGACGGCGCCGGTGCATACTTTGCCACTATGAGTGATTGTTCAGATGTGGAAACTACCGAGTCAGATCGACCGTTTCTATATCTGTTCCGCAATTATTTTAAAAACTCCTATGGCCACGGGAAATTTCGAGGTGGCGCCGGCGTTGGTTTTGGGTTGATGATGCATCATGTGCCCTGGGTGGCCATGGGAAGTTTCGGATACGGCTCCAAGTTTCCCTCCACGCTTGGAATCTTTGGAGGGTACGCCGTACCGCCAATGTTTATCCGAACCGTAGACGGGAGCAATGTGAAGAAACTTTTGGCCAAAGGCAGCACTTCGCTGCCTAACACGATGGACAAAGTATATGATTGGGAAAATCCAGAACAAGGCAGGGAGATGCACCAGCACGTCACCATGCCCATCAGACCTGTGATGAACGGTGATACATTTTATGTCCCTGTCGGTGGAGGCGCCGGCTACGGCGACCCATTGGAACGTGACCCCGAAGCCGTATTGGAAGATTTGCAAAACGGGATAACGACCCATTGGGCAGCACAAAATATTTACAAAATTGCTTATGATGAACAAAATCTGCGCCTGGATACGGAAACCACGGAGGCCCTACGAGCGGAGGCGGTGGCCGAGCGGCTAAGACGAGCTAAACCCTATGATAAATTTGAAGTAGATTGGCTCAAACAAAGGCCTTCGGATGAAATCATTAAATACTACGGAGCCTATCCGAATCCCAGTGAGGGCTCCCCACCAGGACCCCCAGGTTTGTAGGGGATTAAAGTTAACTTGAATTTGATTAATCTAAATCAGAAGGAGGAGAAAATGAACAAAATTAAGCTAGGATTTTTTGTCGTATTGGGTTTCATGTTTGTGATAACAGTGAGCCAGAATACCTATGCGCAAGAAGCAAAGACATTGAAGATTGGCGCTGTTTTTGCACTGACCGGGCCTGCCGCGGCTGGAATAAAAGACTGTATGGACGGTGTGCAGGCAGCGGCAGATTGGATCAACAAGAAGGGTGGAATCACCGTTAAGGGGCAGCAGTATCTGATAGAAGTCGTGCCTGAGGACAACAAAAGTGCCCCTGATGGCATAGTTGCTGCTGCGAACAAACTAGTCTATAAGGACGAGGTAAAATTCATTGTGGGACCGGTTGTGCCGGGTCTATCCATGGCAATGACGCCAATAACGGAGAAAGCCAAAGTATTGCGGTGCAAGGTTAATGGTACTGGAAACAAGGCAGAGATGAAGCCCGGCATGCTCTATACTTTTTCTACGTTTATGGAAATTCAATATGTTCGTTCAGTATATGACTACTTTGTTAAGAGCTATCCAAACGCAAAAAAAATAGCAATAACAGGTCCGGATGAACCCGGGGGGCAGGCTATGGTGGCAGTAGCCAAAAAGGAGGCTGAGGCGCATGGATTGAAGGTAGTATTTTCTGAGCTTTACCCCTTTGGCACTCAGGATTTTTACCCAATGTTGACCAAGGCGATGGCCCAGAAACCAGATGTCTTTGACCTAGGCGTAGGCATAGCCCCCTGGTATGCAGGTATCATAAAACAGGCGCGAGAGCTAGGTTTTACAGGGCCAATGTTCGCTCCCTCGGCTACAGGCAATATCTACCTGATACCGATGCTGGCTGGTAAAGATTTTTCCTACGATATATTTTTCCTAGATGCAGACCTGAAAAGCCCTAAGATGCCATCTATTGTAAAGGAAGCAAGACAACAGGTGTCGAATAAATTTGGGGTAGATCTTACATTTGGTCATGGTGCTGGGTGGGAATCCCTATGGTGTCTTGTACAGGCTATTGAGGCAGCACAAAGCCTTGACACCATCAAGGTGGCAAAAGTCTGGGAGAAAATGAAAAGCATCGAAACATTATACGGAGAAGGAACGATGAGCGGGTTAAAAGATTTTGGTATTAACCATGTGGTATTGAAGCCGCGTCCTCTTAGCAGACTAGAGAAAGGAGAGATAGAATTTATCAAGTTCATTTCTCCCTGAGGCCGTGTGAACCGGCGATTCTTAATGTTCCTCCGGGCGAGGCCGAGTAGTTCTGGATATGCCCGGAGGATTTGGGTTTTAGATGATAAAATAAAAGATTAGGCACAGCCATGATCACACAAAGCATACTCAATGGATTGGTGTTGGGGGGGATTTACATTCTGGTAGCTCTGGGCTTGACCCTCATCTTGAGCATTATGGGGATCGTGCAACTCGCCCATGGTGAAGTATATATGCTGGGTGCTTATGCTATGTACTATCTTTGCGTTCACGCTGGTCTAAATTTTTTATTGGCCATACTCATATCTGCATTCCTTGTCGGCGGGCTTGGGGTACTCCTGGAGAAATATTTCTTTCGGCCGTTTCGCGGGAAGATGGAGAGAGCCCTCATCATTTCCATCGGGCTTATTTTACTGCTTCAAAATGCAGTTCTTGTCATCGCAGGTGGCACGCCAAGAGCGTTTGCGAGCCCGTTTTCAGGGATGATAAGCGTCCTGGGCGTAACGCTTTCTTTGGAGAGATTAATCGTTATTAGTGTTGCTTTCGGTCTTGTGTTAGTCCTTTTTTTCCTGATTAAAATGACCAAAGTGGGCCAGGCCATGGTTGCCATTTCCCAGGACAGAGAGGTTGCCGCCCTTCAAGGAATAAACATTGACCGCATTTCATCCATTGCTATGTTTTTAGGTTGTGCCTTCGCGGCAGTCTCAGGGGCTTTAGTAGGCGCTTTGTTTAGTGTAAGCCCGTTTATGGGGGGCTTTGCTTTGATGAAAGGAATTGCGGTGATCATCTTGGGAGGCATGGGAAGCATCCTCGGTGCCGTTCTTGGAGGTCTGCTTTTGGGTTTAATAGACGGCGTAGTTCCCGTGTATTCAACGACTCACATGGCTGGTCTTATTGGTTTTGGGTTCATTATCCTTATCTTGCTTTTTAAACCCCAGGGAATGTTGGGTCGTGAGTTTGAGTGATAAGAAAAAGTCCAAAGGATTGAGGTATGGGGGTGCAATACTGTTTTTGTTTTCTATACCCTTGATTGTAAGAGGGCAATACACCCTCCATATTCTCATTATGGCTGCCATGAATATTATCCTCGCCAGCAGTCTCCGTTTAGTTGCCAGTTCAGGTCAGCTTTCCATGGCGCATGGGGGCATGATGACAATTGGCGCCTATACTTCAGCATTGCTGGTGATGAAGCTGGGTATTTCATCCTGGGCTGCATTACCTTTAGCCGGCCTAGCTGCAGCAGCTCTAGCATTATTGGTCGGCTTTCCGTTTGTTAGAATAAAGGGAATCTATTTTGCAATGGTTACTGTTTTTTTAGCGGAGATGATCACACTTACTGCCGAGCACTGGCGGAGCCTTACAGGCGGCAGTTCAGGAGTTGTCAATATCCCCCCGCCCGACCCACTTGTTATCCCGGGGTTGATAAGCATCGACTTTCCTACTAAGACGGAATTTTATTACTTTATCCTGGTCCTCATGTTAGTGACACTTTTATTTCTTTACGCAATTGAGCGTTCACGTATTGGACTGACCTTGATCAGTATCCAGCAAACTGAACTTCTGTCTGAGAGTGTGGGTGTTAATACTTCGAGATTCAAGGTCCTTGCCTTTTGCATCGGTTGCTTTTTTGCGGGTATTGTTGGTAGCTTTTATAGCCAGTACATCAACGTCATCACGCCGCGATCTTTTGAATTTTTCTTTGCGATCTATATTATTGTCTATATGATAGTGGGGGGAATAAAAAAATTCTCCGGACCTATTTATGGTGCCTTCATTCTCACTATCTTTCCGGAATTCATTCGCGCTTTGAAAGAGTTTCAGCCGTTTATTTTTGCAGGCTTGCTCATGCTGGCAATTTTCTTCCTACCTGATGGGCTGGTTGATTTGCGCAGACAATGGGATAAATTTTATGAGAAGAGGTTCAACCGTGCTTGAGCTGACTTCAGTGACCAAATACTTTGGCGGGTTAGCTGCTGTTGACGACCTTGACCTGGAAATTAACAAAGGCGAAATAGTCGGTCTCATAGGGCCCAATGGCGCTGGCAAAACCACCCTGTTTAATCTAATCACCGGTGTCCTGCGGGTTACCGAAGGAAATATACGATTTGAAGATAAAAATATAACCAATAAGAAACCATGCTTAATAGCCGAACATGGGATTGTCAGGACCTTCCAGGAGACCAGCGTGTTTCCTGATTTCAGTGTAATGCTGAATATTATAGCAGCTTGCCATCTAAATCCCAGAATTGGCTTTCTGGAATCTATCTTCCGGACTTCCAAGTACCACGAGAAAGAAGAACATATCGTTGAACGGGCCATGGAGATCATGCAATTCGCTGGACTATGGGAAGTGAAAGATGTACCCGCTAAAAGCCTGCCTCACGGTTATAAAAAAATCCTGGGCATTGCCATAGCTTTAGCAGCACGTCCCAAGCTTTTATTACTCGACGAGCCATTGTGTGGAATGAACGCCGCGGAGGTAGTTCGAACAAATACGCTTATACGCAAGGCATGGGAAAGTAGTATTACGCTCCTATTGATCGAGCATAATATGAAAGCGACTATGAGTCTGTGCCAGAGGATTGTGGTCTTAAGCTTTGGGATGAAGATTGCCGAAGGTCCGCCCCAGCAGATCAAAAAAGATCGTAAAGTGATTCAAGCCTATCTTGGAGCTGCGCGAAAATATGAGGGTCCATTTCGCTATAGCGAGGAGTTAAAGAAAAGCAAGGAGGATATCCCGGCCAAATCCGAAGATAACGAAAATGCTGCTACAAACGAAAAACATAAAGGTCCATTTCGCTACAGCCGAGGTTATTAAGGGCATTAATGTCGAGGTAGCCACCAAGGGGGTCGTAAGCATTATCGGTTCAAATGGCGCGGGCAAAAGCACTTTCTTAAAAGCAATTACCGGGTCAGTGTCCTTGCACTCGGGGGAAATCTGGTTCCTCAGAAAAAATATAAACGCTCTGCCGGTCCATGAGATTATCAAACTTGGTATTGCCCTTGTTCCTGAAGGCAGAAGACCTTTTCCATATATGAGTGTCCTTGCCAATTTAAAATTGGGAGCCTATCTCCAGAAAGATAAACGGATAATAAACAGGGCATTGGCTGACATTTTTGACCGTTTTCCTATCCTGTGGAAACGGCGAAAACAACAGGCGGGAACCCTCAGCGGCGGGGAGCAGCAGATGCTCGTAATCGGGCGGGCATTAATGTCCATGCCAAAGATAATTCTTATGGATGAACCTTCGCTTGGGCTAGCGCCGATAGTTATTGAAGAATTGGTAAGCATTATAAAAGACATCAATAGGGATGAAATCGGGGTGTTGCTGGTCGAGCAAAATGCTAATATGGTCACCCAGGTTTCAGAAAGAGGCTATGTCATGGAGATGGGTAAAATTGTTCTTAAAGGCGATATAAAGAAACTAATGGCCCATGATGTTGTACAGCGGGCATTTTTGGGTACTTAATTTGAATCCCAATTTGAGTTAAATAAATTCCTGATTCGCCCTCATAGAGGTATCGGTCTGAATAAGAGGCCGGCAAGGACATTAAATGTTCACATAATACCTGGAAAACGAATTGGAACCTTTTGGTAAAGGACGTAGGGCTTAACCGTCCAAAGTATTAACCCTTAACATTAGGAGGTGTGAAGGGGGTGACCATAGCCTGCGACCATGCCCAGGCAGGCAACGTCACGGACGCCATGCAAATCATCAACTCGGTCAAATATGACATTGAAAAGATCAATAATATTCACTACACGCTGGAAGACCTTCCCCGAACCCTGAAAGAGACGGCTGATCCGCCGGAGGGATTTATCAGGGGTGCCGTGGTTTTCGATTGATTAAGTTCATCAGACGTGGAGTAAAAGAAAAATCGATCTTTTTTGGAGAAAATATGGATGGGAATGAATTTGAACTGTTTTAAGGATAAAGGCATTGACGTTTTGATGAACGCTGAAACCGATGTGGAGGGAATGGGACACGTCCGGGCGGCTTATATGCAATCGGCGCCGGTGGCGTCCTTTTTGAGTTAATCATAGATAAAGCCCTGAGAGATTATGGGCAGAAAGGAGAGATCGATGTCTTTGGAAAATGAAAAACTCTTGGAACTTTACCGCAAAATGCTGCTAGTCCGGGCCATTGAGCAAACACACGGCAAGCTTTTGCAGGAAGGAAAAATTCAACTGATGTCTCATTTCGGTACCGGGCAGGAGGCAGTGGCCATCGGGGTGGCTGGGCCTTTGAGACAGGAAGATATTCTCTTTGGAACCCATCGGGGCGTGGGAGAATATATTGGGAAGGGAATGACCGCGAAAGACATTTGGCTTGAATACCTGGGAAAGAAGACAGGACTTTGCAAAGGAAAAGGGACTTTGCACCTTTGTGACCGAAAGGTGAATATCCCAGGTCTGGTTTCCAGTCTGGGATCGGATTTTTCATATGCCGTGGGAACGGCCCTTAGTGCCAAGATGAGCAAAACTGACCAGGTAACCCTATACTTTGTTGGTGAAGGTACCTGCAATCAAGCTGATGCACATCCTTCCATGTGCATGGCTGCCCTGTGGAAGTTGCCGGTGGTGTTTGCTGTATGCACGAATCAATTTTGTGAGTTTGCTTACATGGACGAGCACTATCCCACCGAAGACGTGGCAATCAGAGCTGCGGGCTACGGGATGCCGTATGATATTGTGGATGGACAGGATATCGAGACGACCTATAAGGTAACAGAAAAAGCTATCGAACATGCCCGTAACGGCAAGGGGCCTTACCTGGTCGAATATAAGACCTTTCGTATGGCACTCCACCATTCGGGCGATCCCGGAGAATACGTCAAGTCTGAGGATCTGGAAAAATGGGGGAAAAGAGATCCTATAGACCTCTGTCAGAAGAAGCTCCAGGATCGGGGAATCCTCACCGGCGAAAGGGATCAAGAGCTGAGAAAGGCAGTCCAGACCGAGGTGGATAGCGCGGTGGAAGAAGCTTTTTCGGGACCAGATCCGACGGTGGATGATCTATTCGAGGACGTATATGCTCAAAAGGAGGTGATCTAATGGCTAAGACAATCAGCTTTTTGCAAGCGATCAATGAGGCTATGGCCGAGGAAATGCGTCGGGATTCAAGTGTTTTCGTGCTTGGGGAGGATGTTCGCATCGGTCCTTTTGGTCAGACCGCCGGATTGGTGAAAGAATTTGGTGAAGAAAGGGTGTTAAACACTCCCATTGCCGAGAATGCCATTACAGGAGTGGCCATGGGCGCTGCCATGAATGGAGGTCGACCTGTTCTGGAGCTTATGTTCTGTGATTTTACCATGCTGGCCATGGATCAGATTTGCAACCATCTTGGCCAGTGGCGTTACATCACGGGAAACCAGTATGCTGTCCCAATAACCATTCGAACCGCCGTGGGTGCTGGCTTCCGTATGGCCTACGGTCATTCCCAGTGCCTCGAATCACAGCTTCTTCAAGCACCAGGCCTTATCCTGGTAGAACCTTCCACGCCGCATGATGCCAAAGGCCTTCTGAAATCGGCCATACGCAGCGATGATCCGGTGGTGTTTTTTGAGCATAAAAAACTGATCCTGGGAGGCGTTGAAGGCGAGGCCCCTGAAGAGGAATATACCATCCCGTTCGGGGAGGCCGTAATTCGAAAGGAAGGTAAAGATGTGACCGTAGTAGCCTTTGGATTCATGGTATACGAAGCCTTGAATGCGGCCCAGGAGCTGGCGCAGGAAGATATCGATATTGAAGTGATTGACCCGCGAACCATCGTTCCTCTGGATCAGGACACCATTTTTGAGTCGGTGGAAAAGACAGGACGTTTGGTTACTGTCGAGGAAGGAAGGATCAGGGGTGGCCTGGGTGCTGAGATGGCAGCGCTAGCCTGCGGGGATTATTTTTCTTTGCTTAAGGCCCCCGTGCAAAGGATCGCTGCCCCCATGGTGCCGATTCCAGGCAGTCCGGTTTTGGAAGATCTTTACTTGCCGAACAAAGACTCCATCGTGCGCGCCGTAAAGCGCACTCTGTAATCGATATCGAGTAACGGTTTGTGGATTCCGAGGTTCAAAGGTCCGGGGTTGAACGAATTCTTTCCACCCATGGTGTGGTCAAGATACTGGTGAGGCCTTAAGTAAACGAGGAGTTGCACTGAAATGATTTCACCGATTATAGTGCCGAAACTGGGCATGACCCAGCAGGATATCACCGTTGTCAAGTGGCTCAAAGACGACGGCGAAAGGGTAGATAAAGGCCAAGGTGTGGTTACCATCGAAACAGCCAAGGTTAACTATGAAATCGAGGCTCCTGCTGCGGGCATGGTGTTCGAACTCAAGAAGGTAAAAGATAAGGTCAAAATTGGGGAAACGTTGGGCGCTGTGGCGGACAGTGCGCAGGAGTTCGAAGCGTATAAAAGCAGCCTGTCCCAGGAACCGGAGGACGGGGTGGGTCTTATCTTTGATGAGACAGAGGCAGAAGAGGGAGTCCGCCTATCCTTTGAGGACGAGACGGAGCAGGAGACGGCTTCCGCCGTAAGTGCGGCTGGTTTGGGCGATCAATTGGTCCTTGAACGTATTCCTTTTGTGGGAATGCGCCGCACCATCGCCGACAACCTGGTGGCAAGTCTGCAGTCCGGAGCCCAGTTAACCGTGGTCTCCGAAACGGATTTTACTGAACTGGCCGGTTTTCGCCGGGAGTTTCTGCTGGATCATGGCGGGGATAAGATCACCTTTGTTGATATGCTGGTCAAGTTGCTGGCATCTGTTTTAAAGGAGTTTCCGATCATCAACTCCACCGTGATGGGGGATGAGATCATTTCTTGGGGTGAGTATCATATTGGCGTGGCGGTGGCCCTTGAAGACGGCCTGGTGGTTCCGGTCGTGCGAAATGCGGATCAAAAGAGCCTGGTGGCCGTCAGCCGGGAAGTTAAAATGCTGGCAAAAAAGGCTCGCAACAACCAACTGGAACCGGAGCACTACCAAGGAGGGACATTCACCTTGAGCAGTGGGGGCAAGGTGGAAGTGGATTTCATGACGCCGATTATCAACCCGCCGCAAAACGCCATCCTGGGTATGGGAAAAATCGGCCCAAGACCTGCCGTATACGAGGGAAAGCTTGTTATTCGCACCTTGACCCATCTGTGCTTGACCCACGACCATCGCGTCATCGATGGGGTCCCGGCAGCAATGTTTTTGGGGCGGTTGAAACAAATCATTGAGCAGCCGGAGCTTTTTCGAAAAATCCTCAGGTAATGCGTAATGCAGGTTTCACGAACTTTAGTACGGATAAAGATACGAGCGCCGAGGAGCATGGGGACATGACCATTAACAAGTGTGATTTGTTGGTTATCGGCGGAGGTCCGGGTGGTTATACGGCGGCTATACGAGCAGCCCAGAAAGGTCTGCAAATAATATTGGTGGAACGGGGTCCTCTGGGAGGTACCTGCCTGAACCGGGGATGTGTGCCCACCAAAACCTTGCTTGAAGATACCTTCATGATTTCGAGGGTTCGAAACTGTCATTTCATGCGGGGTGATATGAAAATCAACCTCAAACGCATCGCCGGACACAAGGATTTAGTTGTGGAAGGATCGTGCAGCTGGGTCCAAAACCTTCTTGCGGAAAATGGCGTCACTCTCTTACGCGGCGAGGCTTCATTTTCAGGTCCCAAGACCGTAACCATAAAGAGGCAAGGCGGGGAGCTGGAGGAAGTAACCGCCCCAAAAATCATATTGGCCACAGGCGCTGTAACAATCTATGACGCTGGTCTTCATGCAGACGGTGAACGTATTTGGAGCACCGACGATGCCCTTTCCGTCAAATCGATCCCACGCAGTTTGGCCGTGATCGGGGCTGGCAACAGGGGTGTGGAATTTGCTTCCATCTATCACAACCTGGGAACAAAGGTTGTGATCATCGAAAAAGAAAAACGCATTTTACCCCGTATGTATTGGGAATTGGCCGACCGATACAAAAGAACCTTGCTCGATCGTCAGATAAAAGTTCTGACCCACACTACAGTTTTGGCAGCCCATCCTTCCAATGGCAACGGAGTAATCTTGACTTTGGAGACCGCCAAAGGTCGTCAGGAAGTCCGGGTCGACAGAGTCCTTATGACCGGGGTGCGGCGCCCGGCTTACCATGGTATAAATTTCGAGGCGACGGATTTAGTGTCAAGTGATGGAATATTAGAATATGGACCCAATTTGGAGACCAAGGTGAAAGGCATTTACGTGGTGGGTGATGCGGCCGGCCCTCCGTATCTGGCTCACAAGGCCATTGTCCAGGGCATGATGGCTGTAAATCACATTCTGGGTAAAGACACCGCTCAACAGCCGCTTTTTTACCCAAATTGTGTATACGGTAACCCGGAAGTTGCCACCGTGGGATTGACGGAAGACGAGGCCCTTGAGTCCGGCCGCAGCACTAAGGTGGGGGAGTTTCACTTCATCGGCAACGGCCGCTCTGGCACCATTGGTAATGACCAGGGGCTGGTCATGATCGTTTCGGACTCCAAAACCATGGAGGTTTTAGGCGTTCACATGATCGGGCCTCAAGTAACTGAGCTCATCTCACTGGCCTGCCTGGCGATGCAAAATGGGATCGATGTGAGCGGGATTAAAAAAACAGTTTTTGCCCATCCGACGCTGGCAGAAACCTTTTTTGAAGCCGCATTGGCCACGGATGGTGAAGCTATCCATTTGATTATAAATGACTAAGAATAAACGGCTGAACACTGGAAAGAACACCCCACCGAAAGGCAATCCGGAGATTATCGATGCCTTTAGAGAACCGGGAAAGCATCGGACACAATCTATAAATGCTTTTTGTATGAAAGAAAAGTCGATTCAATCAAAATGTCCCCGGATAGTTTATTCTCAAGGGACGAGCCATGTTTGATCCTTTTTATGTGTAGCTAAAATTATAGCGAATCCTATAGTTTCTTGTCGTGATGGCTGTCAAGATTCAAGACCTGACCCTGTTGTTTTTACGCAATCGGAAACCCGGTTGTCCGCTATTGTCCAGGGGGCCGATAGTCGATGGTTAGCTTGGTGGCCTCATCAATCCCCTCTGGTGTCAACAGAACCGTGGCCTTGACGTTGGCTGCCCCGCTGGCGTTGACTACTAGCGAAACTGCAGTGAATGTCACGTTGTCGGGAACATCTACGATGAGGTACACATCGTCATCACCAAAGGCATAATAAAACGCTTCTAGGGTGTGTGCCGCCCATCTTCCTTAATAGGCTCTCCACCATGGCTCTACGTGACGTACCACCATCCTTGAGGAGGCCCTTCACACCTTCCGTAGTGTATGAAGCCCGAAAAAGATACTTTCCCATGTCACACCCCCTGTGTTTTGTTTTCCTGCTTCTAAGAACACCAATCACCGCCAACAGGTACGGAAACCCGGTTCTCCAGCAAAAAGACCGGTTTGCCGGGAAGTTTTTCGCACGCCCGGGCGAGCGTGCTCCAGATCGTCCAGGTAATCGTCAAAACGCTCGCCTGATAAGAACTCGCTTTTTGAGATCGGATAGATTGAAATTTTATAATTGTGTTTCAAATCATTCATCTATCTCAGGGGATTCACTCGGACTGCCTCAGAATAATTCTTGTAAAACCTCTCCTTCACATACTTGTATCGATTGGGTTCGGTCAGTTTCTTGTAGCAGTCCAAACTTTCATCCACTAAACCTTGAAGGAATACATCGAACTTCTTGTCAAACACGAACCTCTTGTTGGATTCCGTATTGTCAGAAGTTTGAACCTCCTTCTTTAGTGCTTCATCATCTTGGAGTTGTTTTTGAATCTTCCCCAAGTTTACTTTATCCTCATCAGTCAAGTCACTACCAAAGCTCTCGTTCAGAACTTGGATGATATGGGATAGTGGTTTTTCGGTTCTTCAGTTGGAGTCCCACCAACTTCGATTGAAATCGGTTCTAGTCCCCCTTCTTCTTTTACCAAAGATATTTTTTGACTGTGTTTCTTCTCTATTCTAAAATATTCCAAATCCACATAAGAGAATAGATCCGTCAATTTTTTAGTTTGTTTTTTGGGGAGTTTCCTGTTTAGGAATCGTAGGAAGATATACAGTTTTTCAAGATTTATATCCTTGAACGAGATTATTTGAGACAGTCACAGCAGTACATCAACAATTACAACAGTATATAGAGAAAGGAAAAAGAGCAAAGTTATCAAAAGCAAATTCGGAAGTTATAGTTTTCAGTGAAAAACTAAAAATTGCGGGTACAGTTGATTTATTGAGGCAGTTAGCAATACAATCTTGATTAAAGTATCTATTGAAGAAAAAGGCACAACACCTTGAAAAATCAATATAAATTTTCTATTTTCTGAGACCAACTGATACTAAACTGAAAGCTTTTAATGGCAGCAAGTTCGAAAATTATTGATGCTTTGATTGCCTATGTCTGATTTTTAGGGAAAGCTTAATCGAGCACGGGAAAACGAGCGCATTACAGGGACCCTCTCCCTGATTGATCATTGTACTGATAGCCTCTCCGATTAAACGCTACAATTTTATAACTGTTTCTGGTTTATAAAAAACTCCCATCGGAAAATGGGAATATTTCTGTTTGGATACTTTGACATGAATCAAATTGCATAACAATTGATATCCAAAAAATCCGATATACATGCTACAAAATTTATTTGAAGATCTAAATTTTTTAAGTTTTCTAATTTATTTAAAAAAATATCGATATTTTTGTTATGAAGAATTATTCTTTCTGAAAAATCTGTAAATAAATCATACCCATTTTCGACTTTGTCAATGGTAAACGGTTATTTCGAATGATAAAGTTTTCCTAGATGAGGATCCTTCTTCAAATAATCTTCCCGCTAAATAAAGCACTTGATAATTTTAAGTAACAGAAAATCTCATAACAGGCTTTTCATCTATGGGCAAGTGTACAAGGGTAGCGAAGAATGAAAGTCCAATCGATAAGTAGAATGCATAATCATAAGAACTGTATTGATCAAAAAAATATCCTCCTAGATAAGCTCCCAAAAAACTGCCTATTTGATGGCTAAAAAATACAATTCCATATAGCGTAGCTAAATATTCAGTTCCAAAAATCTGGGAAACAATACCATTGGTTGGCGGTATAGTAGCAAGCCAAAGATAACCATAAAGAACGCCAAAACCAAGGGCCGTGTAGCGGGAAGGAGGCAAAAATATAAATAAAACTAGTACTATTCCACGTGAAAAATACAGAATGCTCAACAGTATTTTCTTACTATATTTTCCGGACAAAAATCCAAAGGTTAGCGTGCCAAAAATGTTAAAAAGACCTGTTAACGATAAAATTGCAAAAGCTGTCCACGCTTCAAAGCCTCTTTCTTGCATATATCCAGGTATATGTGCTGCAACCAAAGTAATATTAAATCCGCAAACGAAAAAACCAAAAA
>CAJWQP010000012.1 GCA_913045445.1 uncultured Nitrospina sp.
CTCAAACTTCAGGGATCATCAATCAGGCTGTGAAATCCGGTGCCGCATTGGAGACTGCCATCCAACTGGCCAAACAAATAGCCGGGAAAGGAGGACTTGCGATAGCCGCCATCATGTCCGCTGTCAACAATGCCGACTGTGCCTCACTGGAGGAGCGACTGAATAAGGAAGCCGATGAGTTCGGCAAACTGTTCACCACCCGCGATACCCGCGAAGGATTGTTAGCCTTCCTCGAAAAACGTTTACCCAGGTTTGAAGATAAGTGACAGGGGAGACCGGGGATCGAAAACGGAAAACCGGAACTGCGTTGGCAACCGACAGCACAAAACCACCCCACACAGCCTCCCCTTGGCAAGGGGAGGGGTTTTAATATTCCCCTCCTTACGAGGGAGGGGCTAGGGGAGGTTATAAAAAAAGTGTCTGGATGAGCAGGAGGGCGAGTGTGGTGATGAGGATCGCGCCGATGAGGTTCAGTGCAAACCCGGCGCGGGTCATGGCGGGTATGGTGACCCATCCACTACCGAACACAATGGCATTCGGTGGGGTTGCCACGGGTAACATGAACGCGAACGATGCAGAAAGGGTCGCGGGTAACATGAGCAGTAAGGGATGAAACCCTGCCGCCACTGCCGCCGCTCCCATCACTGGCAAAATCATGGTCGATGTCGCGGTATTGGATGTCAGCTCGGTTAAAAATGTGATGCCGAGACACACGATCAATACCACGGCCCATAATGGGAACGCTGATAATCCCGTCAGTTGATCGCCGATCCAACCGGACAATCCGGTTTTGGTGAACCCGGAAGCCAGAGCGAATCCGCCGCCAAATAACAAGAGAATTCCCCAGGGCATACGAGTCTCTACGGTATGCCAGTCGAGCAAAAAAAACTCACGTTCATTATTCACCACCTCTCCTTTGCCAAATTTAACGGGAAGGAGCATCAGCAGGATACCCATGATCATCGCAACGGTGGAGTCGTGGAGCATTTCCGGATTCGGGAAGAGACCCGACCATCCGGGAATGGTGACGGAACCCAACTGGAGAGGTTTGCGAAAAATCCACATGAACGCGGTAGCGGCAAAAACGCAGGCGACCATTTTTTCCGGTCGGGAAATCTCTCCCAGAGCGGCCAGTTCCTTTTGGATAATGTCTCCGTTATCTTTGGCGAATTCGATCCGGTCCAATTTAATCGGCGAGACAAATCGACAAAGATAAGTCCATACGATGGGAATAAAAATCATGACAACGGGAACCGCCATTGTCATCCATTCAACAAAACTTATTTCCGGATTCTCGGGATAAAGGTTTTTATAGAATCCGGCAAAAACAATATTGGGCGCGGTGCCGATGAGCGTACCGACTCCGCCAATGCTGGCGGCGTAGGCCAGCCCCAGCATGAGGACGAGTCCCAGGCTGGCGGCAACCTGATGCTCGGTGGTTTCATCGTGTCTGCCATCCAGAGTAGACTGCTCTGCAACCTGCCTCACCACCGCCATTCCTACGGGAAGAAGCATCATGGTGGTCGCGGTGTTGGAAATCCACATGGATAGAAATGCCGCCGCCGTCATGAATCCGAGGACGATGCGGTCGAGTCCGGTCCCAATCAGGTTGATGATCCATAATGCCAGGCGTTTATGGAAATTCCATTTTTCCATCGCCAGAGCGATCATGAATCCACCAAGAAAAAGAAATACAAAATGGTTCGCGTAATTGGGCGCGACCTGTTTGCTCGACATGATTCCAAGCAATGGAAAAAGAATCAGAGGAAGGAGCGCGGTCACGGCGATGGCCGTTCCTTCGCCAATCCACCAGCAAGCCATGAGCGCGGCGATCGCCAGGAGGCGTTGCCCCGAAGGAGTCATCCCTGCGGGCAAGGGCATGAGCAGGATGACTGAAAAAAATATCAGCCCGCCAATGAGCACAGCTACTTTGCGTTTGAATAGAGATTGCGAATCGACCACACAGCCTCCTGAGTAAGGAAAAATAATTCCCCCTCATCCTAACCTTCTCTCCCCTAAAGGGGACGTACCGGCCTCCAGGGGAGAAGGAACTTTTACTCCCTCTCCCTCGACGGGAGAGGGCCGGGGTGAGGGTAATTTAATCCTCAACTGCGCTGGTTATACGATTTACTCCGCCAAGATTCAAGAGCGGAAATGGGAAGGTTACTGGGCGAGAATTTTATCGAGTCCGGTAGTGGTAACGACATGTGTGTCCATCCCCAGTTCCTGAGACGAGTATCCCAGTGCCAAGGCCACCAGTTGCGGCAAATGTAGGATGGGAACGGAACAACCTTTTTTATTCATCTTGTGGATTTCCGGCTGGTACGCATCGAGACTGAGGTGACACAAGGGGCATCCTGTGACGACACAATCGGCTCCGCTGTCAACCGCATCTATAAGAGCGTTGCCTGCCATATCATGCGAGGCATCTTTGTTCATCATGATGATGGGGAATCCGCAACACTTGGTTCTGCTGTCATAGTAAACAGGAGTCGCGCCCAGGATTTCAAAAATCTCTTCCATCCCGGTAGGGTCATCCGTGTTATCATACAAGGACAGTTCTGACGGACGCAGAACATAACAACCGTAGAAAGCCGCTGTCTTTAGTCCGGTAAGCGGACGCTTCACTTTTTCCCGCAGAAGTTTTAAACCTTCCTCAGTGCCGAGCACATTGGCGAAGTGTTGAACTTTTATTTTCCCGCCAGCGTAATGGTGTCCGCCTTCTTCAAGCACATTGTTTACTTTTTCCTTGTAGGCCGCATCGGTATCGACATGGCATTCCGTTTTTTTCAATATTCCCTGACAGGTCGAGCAGATGGTGACAAGATCGAGGTTCTGTTCCTCAGCGATGGCAAGGGTACGCGCGTTCAAGGCGTCTGCCAGAAGCGGATTTTTCTCAGACACCACACCGGCGCCACAACAGGCGGCACTTTTCATTTCGACGAATTCGATACCGAGTCCTTCAGCAGACTTCATGGTCGAAAGCATAAGTTCGCGGGTAGCGCCTTTAGCCACACATCCTGTAAACAAGGCAAATTTCATTACTCGTCAAGCTCCATATAAATCCGTTTCACGTCCTCGACATCGTCGATAGACTTATGAAAAATCGGAGGATTTTTTCCTTTAAAAAACATACGCAACCCAACCGGGAGGAGATCAAACAATCCTTTAATATTGAAGATCCCCACCGATTCAACGGGAATAATGTTTTCGTTGAGACTGCCGCTGGATTTAACGGACTTGGTAAACGACAATGCGTGACGCGCTCCGTTATTATTGGTAACGCCCTGATCCAGCGCAACGGTCATGATTTCTTTAATACGATGAAAAGGCTGTGCCGGTTTAGGACAACGCTCAACACATTCCGCGCAGTGGGTACAATCCCATATCCCGCCTGGTTTACTCAAATCTCTTACCCGCTCAAGAGTTTTTCCGTCACGCGAGTCCTGCACAAAGCGTTGAGCCTTGGCAAGCGCCGCCGGACCGAGAAAGTTGTCGTCTACTTCAAGCACGTTACAATCGGAATAACACGCGCCGCACATGATGCAGGTACTCGAATCGTCTATGAGCCTGAACTGCTCCGGCGATTGTTTCCTTTCTTCCTTCGGCGCTTTCTCATTAGGTTGCAGGTAAGGATTGATCTTGTCGATTTTATCCCAGAAAGGTTTGAAGTCGACCGCAAGATCTTTGATCGGTTTCATGTTGCCCAAAGGTTCCAGAACAATCGTATCGTCGTCTTTGACCAGATGGGCGCCTTGTCGCTGGCAAGCCAGCAGGGAATGACCGTTTGCTTTCACCGCGCAGGACCCGCATATAGCACTGCGACAGGACATTCGGTAGGTGAAACTTCCGTCCAGCGTCCACTTGATTTCATTCATACAGTCCAGAAGCGTCATGCCATGTTTGATGTCCAGTTCAAACTCTTCGTAATAGGACTCAGCCTGTTTTTCCGGATTGTATCGTTTGATTCTAAATGTGGCCATTAGTACGTTCTTTCCGCAGGTTGATGTTTCGTTATCACAACCGGTTTGTATTTAATTTCCATCCCATCATCAGTCAGATAAACCAGGCTGTGTTTCAGGAAGTTCTGATCATCACGTTTCGGGAAATCGGTTCGATGGTGTCCGCCACGACTTTCATTTCTGGCCAGTGCGGCCGTGGCGATTACTTCTGCCATTCCCAGCATGTTGCCGAGTTCGATGATTTCATAAACTTCTGTATTAAAAACCTTCCCCTTATCAGTGACCTTACCCTTTTTATAACGCTGACGGAGATTTTGAATGGTTTCAATACAAACTTTCAATCGATCCGCATCACGAAACACACCACAGTTTTCGGTCATTATCGTTTTCATTTCGTTACGGATATCGTTATAGCATTCACCGCCATCCTGCTGAAAAATCTCCTCAAACAATTCGAGCACTTTGGTTTTTTCATGACTTTCATTGACGGGAGCGTGACCGACAGTCTTTGCATATTCCAAAGCCACCTTCCCTGCACGTTCCCCAAAGACCACTGCGTCCAGAAGAGAGTTTGTTCCCAGGCGATTTGCGCCATGAACCGAGACACAGGCGCACTCGCCAGCGGCGAAGAATCCTTTAACAGGTGTTCCCTCTGCATCGCTGATCACCTGCCCAAACTTATCCACAGGAATACCGCCCATCGAATAGTGGGCTGTGGGCTGGATAGGTAAAGGATCGGTAATACAATCGACACCGATGAAGTCTATCCCCAGCTGGCGAATCTGCGGCAGACGTTCCATGATGCGCGCTTTGCCCAAATGTCTCAGGTCGAGATGAATAATATCTTTCCCATCGACACCGCGCCCGGCATCCATTTCACTTTGCTCGGCGCGTGCCACAATATCTCTCGGTGCCAGTTCCATTCGCGAAGGCGCGTATTTTTCCATAAATCGCTCACCCTTGCCGTTGAGCAGGTAGCCTCCCTCGCCTCGCGCCGCCTCGGAAAACAATATTCCCTGACGGTAGAGTCCGGATGGATGGTACTGAACAAATTCCGCATCCTCAATCGGGATGCCCGCCCGGTAAGCCGACATGACGCCATCAGCTGTACCCGCAAAAGCGTTTGATGTAATATTAAATACCCGCCCATAACCTCCGGTTGCGAAGATAACCGCCCGGGCCTGCATGACTTCTACCGCGCCTGTACGGATATCGCTAACCACGATTCCATTGCACCGGTCGCCATCAAGAATCAGCGAATGCATGTACCATTCAGAATATATTTTGACAGATTTCGCACTTTTCAAAAGTTGTTCGTGCAAGGCATGAAGAATCGCGTGACCCGTACGATCCGCTGAAAAACAGGCGCGGGGTTTGGAGTGTCCGCCGAAACTGCGTTGCGCGATCTTCCCATTGGGAGTACGGCTGAAGACACAGCCTAAATGTTCCAGTTCATATATGACAGAAGGCGCGGCTTTGACGAACTCCTCGACCGCATCCTGATCGTTAAGAAAATCGCCTCCCTTAACCGTATCGTAAAAGTGCTCTTCCCAGCTATCGGGTTCAGAATTCCCGAGCGAGGCGGCGATTCCCCCCTGTGCCGCTCCTGAGTGGGAACGAGTGGGATACACTTTACTCAAAACCGCTACGTCCAGATCTTTGCAAACTTCCAAAGCAGCCCGCATACCTGCCAGACCAGAACCTACAATGACAACATCATGTTTAATCAATATGGACCTCTTTCACTCTATTTTCGTTCAAACTACCCGTTGCAAAAACCCATACCCCGGTCTGTCCTTCCCCGTTTTCAAATCAAGTTCTATCATGATAATCAATCCTTTAGAAGAAAAGCGGGTCAGCATCTGGGAATGCTCAAATAACCGGCGGGAATAATCGACAACCTGTGCAATTGGTTATAAATGAAGGCGGTATTGAATCATTTTCAGGCACAAATTGTCAAGAAAAATGAGTTTCCAGTTGCAAAACCTTAAAGACAAACTATAATAGCTGAGTGGTTTAAAATGCTTAACTTATTGTATTGAAAACACCTGCCTTATCTCTTTATCTTTCGCGGAAACTCAATACTTCCCTTCCCACAACGTGGTGTAGTCATTGGATCAGATCGAGTTTGAATCTTTATCTATTCCCGAGCCTGTTTTAAAAGGTATTCGAGACGCGGACTTCAAATACTGCACTCCTATACAAGGAAAGACCCTGCCGTTATCCCTGACCGGTAAAGACGTTGCAGGGCAAGCCCAGACCGGGACCGGCAAAACAGCCGCTTTCCTGATCACCCTGTTTACCCGACTGCTGAAAAATCCAAAACTAAAACCTTCAGGGAAAATAGCCCCGCGCGCCTTGGTCATCGCTCCCACTCGTGAACTGGCAAGACAAATTGATATCGATGCAAAAATTCTGGGCGGACACTGTAACTTCCGTACTCTCTGTATCTATGGTGGAATGGATTACGATAAACAGCGCAACGAGATCAAGGCCGGTGTCGACATCCTTATCGTCACACCCGGAAGAATCATAGACTACTACAAACAAAAACTGTTTAGCCTGAAAGAACTGGAAGTGCTGATCGTGGATGAAGCGGATCGCATGTTTGACATGGGGTTCATTATGGACCTGCGCTACCTGTTCAAAAACTGTTCCCATTACAGTAAACGTCAGTCCATGCTGTTCTCGGCCACGCTCAATTACCGGGTTATGGAGTTAGCCTACAATCACATGAATAATCCGGTGAAGGTAATGGTAGAACCGGAAAAAGCAGTGGTCGATGAAATAACGCAACTGTTGTATCACGTTGGACTGCATGAAAAGTTCAACCTGCTACTCGGCCTTCTGAAAAAGGAAGCCGGAGAGAAAGTTCTCATCTTCTGCAATACCAAAATGTGGTCAGAACAACTGGAAGCGCTACTCAAGCATAACGGTTATGTGGCCGCACAGATCAGCGGTGACCTGCATCAGAAAAAACGCATCCGTGTGCTGGACAATTTCAAATCAGGCGAACTGGATATTCTCATCGCGACCGATGTGGCATCACGGGGAATCCATGTCGATAACATAACGCATGTTATCAACTACGATGTCCCCCAGGATCCGGAAGATTACGTTCACAGGATAGGACGAACAGCGCGGGCGGGCGCCAAAGGCACAGCGATCACTTTGTGCTGTGAAAACTATGCGCTTCACTTGGAACGTGTTGAGAAATATCTTAAAAATAAAATTCCGGTAGAGTGGGCCGAAGAAGAATTATACCTGCCGGCAAAAGAAGGCGGACCCCGTCCTCTTAAAAGACGTCCCCCCATGAAAGCCGCTGGCGGACGCAAATCAGGCGGCAAACCACGCAATGGCAACCGACCCAGGGGCCGAAGCGGCGACCGCCGTCCATCCTCTAGACCACGACGTTAACGTTAAATAAAAAGGCAACACCAATAGTGTTGCCCTGACCCCAGGCGAACTGTTCGTTAGTTTTGTGACAAAGTCGGATGAAGCTCTTGCCATGCTCTACGAAGTACTCGAACGGCTGAGCGCAAAAATAGAATCAACAAGCCAACTGCAACGACAAGATCAGGCCAACCCGATCCAAACATCCATACCGCGAACGTGGTCGCTATCACGGCGAGCCCTTCACTCACATCGTTACGCGAGCATTCCCACGCCGAGGTCATGTTCACATCATCATCCCTATACGGCGTTAACAGCCAGAGGCATAGTGAATTCGCCCCTAGGTTCAGGAGTGCGGCGATTCCCATTGCTTCAACAATCGGTATTTCGGGATGCGTTATTCGCCAGCCAATCTGAAAAGCCACCGCAAGTGCGGCGCAAAAGATCAGCATCCCTTTAAACAGGGCAACGCGCGCTTTTGCAACGCCACTTGCTCCGACCACCATTAAACTAAGCGCGTATGTCATTGCGTCACCAAAATTATCTAACGCGGCAGACAACAGGGATGAAGAACCACTGAAGATCGCAAAATAAACCATCATCAGGAAGGTTGCCGTGTTGATCACGAGGACAATAATCAGAATACAGCGTTGTCTAGCGTGCAGTGCGGCAACATCAACATGACCCTGGCAACAACTATCACTCACAGACTGAGATTCCATACTGGACGTTAAAAATATTGTACTGCCACAAACCGTGTCGCCCTGAGCAAACATCTGTGGCTTAATTCGCTCCCCCCGCTATTATTTTTTCAACCCTTCTTCAATAATAGCGTTGATCTCATCAAGGACTATCTTTGGATCGATGTTGTGCATTTGTGCTGTTTCTTCGACCGATTCAAAGGTCTGCCCCGGACATGAGAAACACCCTTCTCCATAATGTTTTTCAAAAACCGATTTAGTCGCTGGATAAACTTTGATGAGACTCCCGACCATTGTTTCCGCCTTGCAGGTTTCCCCTTGGAAAATCTCTTTGCCCGGATTTTTATTCTCCGCCTCTTCACCTTTATTTGAACTCTCTGGCATGGTCGGGCTCGTAGACGATCCAAAAACGGCGGCATTCAGTTTGATGAGAAACTCTGCCATATCGACATTGTGTTTCTCGCAGGCCTTCTCTATGGAAACATATTTGGCAAAGGTTTTTCGCGCCGCAGGGTTAGCCAGGGAGTCAAAACCGCTTTCAAGAAAAACCGCCATGGACTGTGGAAATTCATCAAGCACCGCGCCGACTTTCATATCACCTGTAATCTGCTTAACAGGTTCAGGTTCTTCTTTGGGCGCCATCAGCACAAAGAACAGGTTATAAAACATGAACACCAGTGCCAACGCGGTGATCAGGGCGAACAAAACAAACAGCCAGTGCAAAGCGCCTTCCTTCCAGTTGCCTCCTGCCGCATGGGTGGACACCATCCCTACGAGTCCTATATTCTGCAAGTAGAAATGATACTTCATCCCATTGGGCCAGGGAATGGTGCGGGCGCTGAATCGGGGAAGCACATGATAGGCGACACCTGCAATCATCATCGTCATAAATCCGAGCAGGTTGACATGAATGTGCACAAACCTCATGCGTGCGTTCAAAGTCGGATCTATGCTCATAGCGACTCCCAACAACATACCCATCAGGATATAAATCAGACCCGCTTGGATAAATCTCTTGGGATAATTTTCCACTCACTAACTCCTTACAAAAGTTCTTATCTAACCGCGAAGACCTAGGGCCTTTGCGGTTAGATAGTTACAAGTCTATTGCTCGTAGGTTCTGCCACGCCATTCAGTCTTTCCGAAAAATACTATTTGCGCCATCGAATTCAGCATGATTGCCGACATCATAATCGCGCCCAGTGGAAAAAGAAACACGTTTCTCTTTCCCAGATTTAACTGCTGACACAATCCCACTCCTGTGACCAGGGTGAGCATGAGCCCGAACAATGAACCACCGATCCACATCTCTCCCGTCCCAACCCACAAATTACCTATCACCACAAGATACGGGGTCAGAACAAAACAAAGGATCACCCCTATATAATAGAACGTTCTCATGACTGAACCTTTCATCGCCAGAAACATGTTCTTGCGCCAGCCGAGCCAAATCTCCTCCAGCGAATGATACATACGGATTGAAAACAAACTTTTCCCATCCGCGACCAACATGGAAAGTCCGTTAAGCTTCGCGTTCTTCGCAAGCATGACATCTTCCAGAACTTCCGTGCGGACACTGAGGTGCCCTCCTATGCGCTGATAAGACTCCTTTTTGAACAGGAGAAAAGCGCCGAATCCCATAGCGCTACCATGATTCGGACTATTAACTTTTCTGAACCGGGTGAGAGCGGCGATGAATCCGAAAATGACGGGCTGAACCGCCCGTTCCCAGAACGATCCAAATACCGCCGCCGGCATGAGCGTCAGCAAATCGAGGTCTCGGGAAATCAGAGTGTGCATGGCAGATTTCAGCGCGTACGGCTGATAGATGAGGTCGGCATCGGTGAACAACAGGTACTTGCCCCGCGATTTCTTATACGCCTGATACAACGCGTAAGGTTTTCCCATCCAGCCCGGCGCCAACTGCTCTCCGGGAATAAATACCAGATTCGGATATTGCGCTTTCATCGAGTAAACAATTTCCGCTGTCTCATCGGTTGAGTTGTCATCGACAACGATCACCTCAAACTCCGGATAATCCTGTTTCAACAATGACTCGACGCAGGCTTTAATATCTCGTTCCTCGTTCCGGGCCGGAATACAGACTGTCAGGTAAGGATAGGACGCAGATTCTTCCGCAACTGGCTCCACCTTGACAAGGTAGACCATGTTGACAGAAAGGTAAATCACCACAAAGATAATTAGTAGCAATTGAAAGATAGTGACGAGAGTCATAGGAGTTTCAGAATTTCCCCAACGCAGATGGAGAGGCACCTCCCCAAGAGAAGCACTTCCTCAATTGATTCAACTAATCAAGATGGTAGTTTAAGAAACAGGGACCGTCAAGAATACCTGTGAAATCTCCTCAATCAATAAGCCTGTAAAATCGCCGGAAAAAGGTTATAAAACTGGGTTTATGTGTTATGATAAATCATTGATAAATAAAACATTACTAAACCATGCGCGTTTACTTCCCAATTTTTTGCAAAATAACCAGCGGAACCCTCCTGACTCTTACCTGTGTCCTTGCGCTCGCCGGACTTCTCTTGCATGGAACAATGGCAGAAGCACTGTGCATAAAAGATAAAAAAGCGAACCTACGCCAGGGTCCGGGCAAACATTACGAAAAGTTGTGGACCGTTTTTAAATACATGCCATTTAAAAAACTGAAACGAAAAGGCGATTGGCTCAGAGTGCAGGATCTGGACGGCGATATTTACTGGGTGTATAGAAAACTCACTACAGAAAAATATAGGTGCGCAGTTATTAAAAACAATAAAACCAATATGCGTCAGGGCCCCGGCACCAAATTCCCCGAAGTCTCGTGGAGCCCCATCGACAAATACTTTTCAATGAAAGTATTGAAAATAAAGAACTCATGGGTCCACGTTGAAGACAACACCGGTGACAAAGCCTGGGTCTACCGTCCGCTGGTCTGGGTTCAATAGCCACCCCTCAAATAGCATAAATTCATACATAAAAAATAATAATTGGTATCAAACTTTGAATAATACAGGAGACTTCTCATGTCCGCGTCAACAACTCCAGAACCTGCCAAAGAAGTTCGTGACTTTCTAAACCAACCCCAAAAAATGCTGATCAATGGAAAACGCGTTGACGCGGCAAGTGGTGAAACCTTCGAAGTTTATGATCCCTCTACTAACTCGGTTCTAACCCGTGTGCCCAAGGGAGGCAGTGAGGATATTGACCGGGCGGTGCAAGCGGCCCGAACCGCATTTGAATCGGGTCCATGGTGCAAACTCACCGTATCAGAGCGAGGCAAAATGTTGTGGAAGCTGGCCGACCTCATCGAACAGCATGGAGAAAAATTTGCCCAACTGGAAACTCTGGATAATGGCAAGCCATTGGCAATCGCCAGAGCCGCCGATGTACCACTTACGGTAGACCATTTCAGATATTACGCCGGACTCGCCACCAAGATTCACGGCGAGACATTGGACATCAGCGTCCCTTATGCTCCCGGCGCGTCCTTTTTTGATTTCACCCTGCGAGAACCTATGGGAGTGGTAGGACAAATCATCCCATGGAACTTTCCTTTGCTCATGGCAACCTGGAAACTTGGCGTGGCGTTGGCGGCAGGGAATTGTGTCGTACTCAAACCTGCCGAGCAAACGCCTCTTTCGGTTCTGCGGTTGGCGGACCTTTTTGCCGAAGCAGGGTTTCCTGATGGAGTGGTCAATATTGTAAGCGGATTCCCCGATACCGGGGCGGCCCTTTCCGCTCACGCGGATGTGGACAAGGTGGCGTTTACCGGAAGCACGGAAGTCGGACACGAAATCGTAAAAGCATCGGCAGGAAATTTGAAACGGGTGTCTCTGGAACTGGGAGGGAAATCTCCAACCATCGTTTTCCCCGATGCAGACATCGATATCGCGGCCGCAGGAGTTGCGGGAGCCATCTTCTTTAATCACGGTCAATGTTGTGCCGCCGGGTCGCGTCTATTGGTCCACAAAAATATTTACGAAGAGCTCATTGACCGCGTTTCCGAACAGGCAAAGAATATAAAAGTTGGACCCGGCATGAGCCCGGAAACGGAGATGGGTCCTCTGGTTTCCATCGAACAGCAGGAACGTGTTCTCAATTTCATCCGCTCAGGCGAGAGCGATGGCGCGCGGATAATCACTGGCGGAAACACTCCCGGAGGCGATATGGAATCCGGTTGCTATGTCAACCCAACGGTATTTGAAAAAGTACAGCCTGACATGAAAATTGTTCGGGAAGAAATATTTGGTCCGGTCCTGGTCGCGGCCCCTTTCGATGATGTCGAAGAAATCATAGCCCGGGGCAACGACACCCCTTATGGTCTGGCGGCCAGTGTGTGGACCAGGGATATCAACAAAGCCCACAAAGTGGCACGTGGATTAAAAGCAGGAACAGTATGGGTCAACTGCCATAATATTTTTGATGCCAACGCCCCGTTCGGTGGATATAAAATGAGCGGCTACGGTCGCGACATGAGCATTCACGCCCTGGAAAATTATACCCAGGTCAAAAACGTGATCGTGCAAATTCATTAACTATGAAACCTACACCTCTTGCGGATTTGAGATATTCGTTTTAGGGAGGCTGACTTTGAACTTGGTTCCTTCTCCCAGCTTGCTTTCTATATCTATGCTTCCTTTATGAGCGTCCACAATAAATTTGCAGATACTGAGTCCTAGTCCAGTCCCACCCACTTTCCGTGATCGTGCTTTATCGACCCGATAGAATCGGTTGAAAATAAGCGGCAGGTCATCCTCGGAAATACCAATGCCGTTATCCTGAACGGTCAGAAGCACAGCCTCCTCTTTTTCATGCAAAAATATTTTTACCTCGCCACCCGACTGGGTGTACTTGATTCCGTTTTGCACCACATTCCATATCATCTGCCGCAGACGAACAGGGTCGCCGTTGATCTCCACCCGCTCAAGATAGGCGATGATCACCTGAATATTCTTTTCCGATGCAATAATTTCCGCGTGTTTACATATTTCCTCTATGAGAAGGCTGAGGTCTACCGATTTAAAATCCAGGACCATCTGATTTTCGTCAGACTTTGAAAGTAGGAACAAATCTTCAAGCACTTTCGACATGTACTGGATTTCCTCAAGGTTGCTGGAAATCACATCCTGATATTCTTCCGGGTTTCTCTCTTTTCCCAGGATGAGTTCGCTCTGTCCTTTCAAAACAGTCAAAGGCGTGCGAAGTTCATGTGAAGCATCACTACTGAACTGGCGCATCTGCGAGAAAGAACTTTCCAGGCGATCCATCATCGTGTTGAAAGTGAGCGCCAATTGTCCAATCTCATCCTTGGCCTCGGGAACAGGAATACGTTTACTGAGGTCCGCTCCCGAACCGATATCTTTCGCCGTCTGCGTGATATTCGACACAGGCTTGAGCGCGCGCTTGGCCATGAAGCGCCCGACCAGCGCGGTCAGAACAAGAACGGCGGGAACGGTTGTCCATAGAAAAATCTGAAGGTTTTTCAGAGTGTCCATCACCGCCTTGAGCGAGGTTCCCACCTGGATCAGGTGAACGAGTTTCTTCTTATCCAAAACCGGCATGGTAATAACGCGGATGGGGTGCTTGTCGGCAATGGTAAACGTTTCGTAAGAAGCCGAGCCGTCCAATGCCCTTGTGTAGGCAGATTGAGTGAGGGGGAATTGTGACGCGTCGAAATTTTTAGAAAGCGAATCGATATTCCCTGATCCATCATAAATTTTATAAAACTTGTTCAGGTTGCCAACCCCCATAAACTGATCAAAAAACAGGTCAAGGCCAGGAAACGGCGTCTGGTTGAAACTCACCTGAGTTGAGCGGGCGACAACACGTGCCGACACAGTGAGCGAATTGTCTACGCTTTCGTATAATCGTTTAGAGAGGAAGAAATGCAGAAAAATGCTGAACAGCACCAGAACGATTCCCAGAAGAAGAACGTACCATGCTGTTAGTTTTGAACGAATAGAGGTGAATGGCATCTCATTCTTTCATGATGTATCCCACGCCTCGCAAGGTATGCAGTAATTTATTCTCTCGGCCCTTATCGATTTTCTTGCGCAGGTGATTGACGTAGACATCTATGACGTTCGTGAACGTGTCGAAATTATAGTCCCACACATGCTCGGCGATCATGGTCCGGGTCAACACCTTACCCTGATTACGCATGAAATACTCAAGGAGACTGTATTCCTTTCCGGTAAGTTCAATTTCATCTCCTCCCCGGTTAACCTTGTGGCTCACCAGGTCAAGAGTGAGATCGGCAATTTGGAGAATGGTCTTGACTTCCGCTTTGCCACGACGCAACAGCACCCGCACACGCGCCAGCAATTCAGAGAAAGCAAACGGCTTGGTCAGATAATCGTCTGCCCCCTTATTGAGTCCAGTCACCCTGTCATCGACAGCGTCCTTGGCGGTCAAAAGAAGGATGGGCACATCTTTACCCTGGGCACGCAACTGAGAAAGGATTTCCAAGCCATCAACCTTGGGAAGCATCAGATCAAGAATAATCAGGTCGTAGTTCCCTTCTGTTCCCAGATGCAAGCCTTCTTCACCGTCATAAGCCACATCGACGGCATACGTCTCTTCTTCCAATCCTTTCTTGATGAACCCGGCTACTTTTTTTTCATCTTCAACAATCAAGATCCGCATTTACGCATCCCATTTATTTTGCTTTTTATGGAGTTCAACTTCCTCATTGAGCATCTTCATATGCTTCTCGCAATCCTTGAGGATGGCCGAATACATTGCCCGGCAACTATCGTCATTGGCATCAACCATCGCCTGCCGACAGATACCTGCGGCCTCCGAGGCCGCTGAAATTGCCTTCATTAAATTTTCGTTGAATTTTTTTGACATACCTGAAAGGTACTCCCGATTTACAAGTTTCGCTTATTTTACCATCAAATTACCGTTGGCAAGAGATTATCTCAAAAGTTGTCTTCGCCCTCGGATGAATCTTTCTTGTCTCCCACGATATCAGGAAACAGCCAGTGCACCATTACTATCCCCAAAGCAACCCCCATTAGAGGAAGCGCGTTTACCATTTCCGCGACAAAGCGACCAAACATTCCATAGTCACGAACCAGATTAGAAATGAGTCGGTTCCCCGACTGCTCCAGCATATAGAAAATCAGATTGATGGTGGTCCCGCAGATACCCCCTATAAACCCACCAAACCCGTAATAAACCCATTTCATATTCATAAATATTCAAGCTTTCCCATCTCTGAACTGATTCGTCTGGCATTCATGACACAGGTTGGATTATCATGGGCCAATTGAATCCAAAACTATCTGTGGAACCACCTTATCATTATAACCATCGGCGCAACCCATATCAATTATTCAGGAGGCCGCATGAGACTCGAAGGCAAATCAGTGATTATCACAGGAGGCGGATCAGGCATCGGCCGGGCCTGCACCCAATTATTCTGCGATGAAGGAGCGCAGGTCGCTATCACAGGAAGAAGGCAGGATCGACTGGAATCGACCGCAAAAGAAGTTGGCGGCCAAATCCTGACGGTCGCGGGAGACCTAACAAAAAATGACGATCTTGACAGACTCGTTGCCGAAACTCTGAACGCGTTTGGGAAGATAGACATCGTAGTGAACAACAGCGGATTGTTCGCAGGTTCCCCTATCCATGAAACAAAAGATGAGGCTTGGGACAGTATCATGGATGTTAATATGAGAGCCGTTTTCCAATTGACCAAGAGAGTGCTTCCTCACATGATAGAGCGCAAAAGCGGCAACTTCGTTCACATATCATCTATTCTGGGGCTGATCGCAGTACCCGGTGTTGCGGCATACAATGTTTCCAAAGGAGCCTTGATTCAGTTCAACCGTTCCATTGCCATGGAGTATGGTCCTGCCGGGATCAGGTCCAACGCGGTTTGTCCGGGCCTTGTAAAAACGGAAATGACCGAAGACCTGATGAACGATGAAGAGTTGATGAAGGAATGGAGCAAAGATTATCCCATTGGGCGATTCGGCATCCCCAAAGATATTGCCAATGCCTGTCTCTATCTGGCGTCGGATGAATCGTCTTTCGTCACCGGAGTTGCCCTACCCGTGGATGGCGGCTTCACCGCTCATTAGAAACCTTGTCACTGGTGCCGAGCACGAGCATAAGGGTAGGTTTTAAAAGATTTCTGAAGGGTGCAACCCTCTTGCGAGAATTCCGACATATGCAAAGGTCCAGGCTAGTAGGAGGGGCTGCTCGGCGCAGGGCCAAAATAGTTGACGGAACCGGAGCCGGATATTACAATTGAATCCGTCATAACCATACAATCCATTGATATTCGAAATCTTATGGATTCGCGTGTCATCTTTTCCTGAACCAACTCCATCAGGTCATAGAAATGAAATATGAAGTGGTCATTGGGCTTGAAGTCCACGCCCAGTTAAAGACCCAGTCAAAAATATTCTGTTCCTGTTCCACCGAGTTCGGCAAGCCCGCGAACGAAAACACCTGCCCTGTTTGCCTGGGTATGCCGGGAGTCCTGCCTGTTCTCAATAAAACGGCACTTCAACTTGCAATGCAGGCCTGCCTGGCAACTCATTGCAGTATCGCTCCCATGAACCGATTCGATCGGAAGAATTATTTCTACCCCGATCTGCCAAAGGGTTATCAGGTTTCACAATTCGCACTTCCACTTGGATTGAATGGGTATATAAACATTCAGATGAATGGAACCAGAAAAAAGATCGGCCTCACTCGTATTCACATGGAAGAAGACGCGGGAAAACTGATCCATGGCGAGAACCTGGGGAGTCCGGGCAAAAGTTATGTCGATTTCAACCGAACAGGAATCCCGCTGGTGGAAATAGTCAGCGAACCCGACCTGAGATCGGCCGAAGAAGCCCGTGAATACCTGACTCAGTTGAAGGCGATCCTTGATTACGCAGAGGTGAGTGACTGCAACATGGAGGAAGGAAGTCTCCGTTGCGATGCGAATGTTTCATTGCGCCCAGTGGGTCAGGAGGAATTTGGAACACGCACGGAAATCAAAAACCTGAACTCGTTCCGGTTTGTGCAAAAAGCCATTGAATACGAAGTCGAGCGCCAGACACAAGTTCTGGAGCAAGGCGATGCAGTGGTTCAGGAAACCCGATTATATGACTCCAATAAAGGTGTCACATTCACCATGCGCAGTAAAGAAGAGGCGCATGACTACCGCTATTTCCCAGAGCCTGACCTGGTTCCTGTGGTCATTGGTGACGAATGGATTCAGGAAACGCAAGACAAACTGCCGGAACTGCCCGAACAAAAAAGGGAACGGTTTACTCAGGACTATGAGATTCCTGAATACGATGCCGGTGTCCTGACAACATCACGCGCTATGGCAGATTATTACGAGAAGTCTGTTTCCCTTTACCCAAAACCCAAGATCGTCAGCAACTGGATCATGGGAGAGCTTCTCAAGGAACTGAAAAACGATGAGCGGGAAATTGGTGAATGCTCGGTAAAACCGGAAGATTTAACCGATCTGTTAAAATTAATCGATGAAGGCACGATAAATGCCAAAATGGCTAAAACCGTATTTGAGGATATGTACCATAGCGGGAAACCTGCCAGGGACATCGTCAAAGAAAAAGGATTGACGCAAATAACAGATTCATCGGCTATCGAAAGCATGGTTGACCAAATCCTGCAAATCAACGCCGATCAGGTAGAACAATATAAAAATGGAAAAGAAAAAGTTTTTGGATTCCTGGTAGGCCAAATCATGAAAGAAAGCAAAGGCCAGGCTAATCCCGCTCTGGTCAATAAATTGCTTAAAGAAAGGATCGGCTGAATCCGATGAACCTCGTAATCTCAAAAATCAGCTGTCGCCTGATGATGCTTTCGGCTCTGGTACTGCTTTTCGCCCCGCAGGTAAATGCCGATGCGACCTTTTCAACGGACAAAAGGTTCAAGGACAATGGAGACATGACCATCACTGACACAAAAACCGGCCTCATGTGGATGAAAGAGGATTCGTATCTCAAAGATAGCCATTGGATCAACTGGTTTGAATCCATCAAATATGTCAACAAAATGAATGAAGAAGGATTCGCCGATCACTACGACTGGCGTGCACCAACAGTTAAAGAACTGACCACACTTTATGAAGCAGACAAAACGAACAGCAGGGTCTTGGGAAAAGGTATGGTTATTCACATGGACCCTATTTTCGCCAAAGAAGGAACTGCTTCCTTATGGTCGGTTGAAGAAAACGGGAACTATAATGCGTTTGGGGTCGTGCTGAATAACGGCAAGCGATTTAACAGTCCAAAAAAGACCAAATTTCGTAAAGCCGTTCGTGCCGTCCGCCATTTGAATTAACCATCGTCCAGAGGTTCTAATGAAAAGAGTTTCAATTACCATTCTACTGGCACTGTTGATGAGTGCCACAATTCCATTCCCGGCGCAGGCCACCTTTCCCGACAAGAGTGTTGTGTTCTGGGATCTCGGCCAATCTGATGAGAAAAAAGATAAAGAATTAATGAAAGCCTATGACCTCGCGACACAGAAGGAATACGAACAGGCTCTTGAGATTATAGAAAAAAAAATACAGGCATCACCGAGGCAGGCAACACTGCATGTAATGAAAGGCCTGATATTTAATGAAATGCGCAAGTACCTGCCGGCCATCAAGTCGCTGAACGAAAGCCAGATGATGGAAGCACGCCACCCCGGAGTACATTATGGATTCTGCGAAGTGTATCGAAACCTGGGAATGTCCAAACTTTCGCTACAGGCTTGCAGAGTCGCGGAAGAAATTCACATCCATTTACCCGAAGCGCATTACGAGTACGCACAAATCCTGAAAGCAACCGGGGACATGAAATATGCCAACAAAGCCCTGGCCACAGCCGCTGAGCTGGACCCAGACAACGCACAATATCATCATGAAAGGGGAATGAACTTCTATTACCTGAACCAATATGATGACGCGGAAAAATCATTTCAGAAAGCGCTGGAAATTGACCCGACCGATGTAGACTCCGGCTATCAACTGGCATACATATACGCCGCCCGCAAAAAAGCAGACCCCGCAAAAAAGCAAATCGAAAAAGTTCTGAAAATCCGCAAAGAACACCCAAAACTACAGTCCGCCAAAATATTACTGGAATATGTAGAAAATAATGCGCTGGACAAACTGCCGCTGGAAATCGTTCCCTATAAGTATCATGTGGGCCGATCAAAATCACTTTACAAGTCAGGTCAATATGGACTTGCTCTGATAGAAATAGAAACTGCGGCCAGAATAAAACCGAACGACATCAAGGTCAAAGAAATACTGGTCGGTCTGACGGGATTCCTTCTACGCGTTGACAAAACTGAAAAGGTGATAAAGGAAATGATTTCCCTGGCGGGAGAAAAATCAGTCATCGCGGCCAAAGGGTATCAGGAACTGGGTGACATTGAGATTGTTCGAGGTAACCTGACCCAGGCGCGTTCTTTTTATGAAAAAGCATTAAAGCTTTCCGACCCAAATGGAATAGCACGGCAAACACTTGACGAGTTACCAGAAAAAGTCGAGTTAAATACCCGTCCGCTTCCAAAGACAGAGTTTTTCATTGAACCCAGTGAAGCTTTAAACCGCAAAGGAGAAATATTTGCTCAGTACAAAATGCATAAACGGGCAATCTCTATGTACAGTCTGGCATTGAGAATCAACCCACATCACTTGCCCAGCATGCTCAATACGGCGACCACCTACTACAACAGCGCTAACTATGGTAAAGCCATTTCCATTCTCGAACGCCTTCTAATATCACATCCCCAGCATGAAAACATCTTGTCGCATCACATCCTTCTGGCACAGGCTTATGTCAAAAGTGGTAATCGAGGAAAAGGTCTTAAAAACATAGCTATCGCCATCAAGCTCAACCCTGCTGTCAAAAAACTCATAAGAGCGAATCCGGAGTTTGAGCCATTAAAAGATATTGATGAGTTTCAAGATTTGACCAAATAGAAATCGGGTCTAATGGTTTCTGCCATGCTTCAAATACACTGCCCTTTGATGGCAGACCGATTTTATTTTCATAGTACCTGTGCAACAAGAAAGAACATAAATTTGACATTGAATGCTTATATTGTTAAATCTTGATAAATTTCGAAGATGATTATTTAGTTACGCTCACTACAAAGGCGAGGGTTGCCTAATACTATAAATGTGGAGAAGATTTATGCTTGACTTTAAGAAGCCAAGAATTGCCTTATCACAAAACTCATCTAGTATATGTTTATTTTTAATATCCCTGTTCATCTTGTTACTTCCTTCTATAGCCATAGCGGAAAGCACTCCCTGCCAAAATGCATCCATTCATCTTAGAGGTGATCTGGATACTGTAATGGCAAGAGGCGGGATATGGACTCTAATGGAGCAAACAGAAGGACTTAAGGATCAGTCGATGATTGGACTCCAGGTGGACGGCAAACTTTCAAGGACTGTCGGCATTTTTGAGACCTTATGCGAGTCCGGTAAAAACCCGACAAAACAACTGTTCGTAGCCATCCAGAATATTCTTGGGGAAGCAAGAACAACCTTCAACCCCAGCTCTTCAAGTGATAAATTACTCGAAGCTATCAACGGGTTGAACAAAAACCTGGACGAACTTCTCGCAAAAATCGAATAGCATTTTCACTGATATCTATTCAGGAACGGCACTATGGTAAAAGAGGGGAATAAAGCTCCTGACTTTTCAGGAAAAAACCAGGATGGAAAATCTATAAAACTGAGTTCTTTCAAAAGCAAAAAAATTATCGTTCTGTATTTTTACCCGAAAGACATGACCCCTGGATGCACCACGGAAGCCTGTGACTTCAGAGACCAGTTCAAGAAATTCAAAAATACCATGATACTCGGTGTCAGTATTGACCCACCTGAGCGTCACCAGAGATTCATCGACAAATACGACCTTCCGTTTGAATTGATCTCAGACGAAAACAAAAAAATAGTCAACAAGTATGGCGTCTGGCAGGAGAAAAAACTATACGGGAAAACCTTCATGGGGATTGTTCGGTCCACCTTTATCATTGACAAAAATGGAGTGATCAGGAAAATTTTTCCGAAGGTAAAAGTCAAGGGCCATGTTGATGAAGTACTTCAGATACTCAAGGAAATTTAACCACGCGCTATCCCCTTTAATCGGCGGACATTAATTTTTCAATCTGCGTCACCGTCTTTGGGATCGACCGTGAAAGGTTTCTACAACCAGTTTGGGTGATCAACAAATTGTCCTCAACACGAATCCCTATTTCCTCCTCATAACGCTTTCCGTTGAGACGGATACTGAAAGAACCGTATAGTCCTGGCTCATTACTTATCAACCATCCCTCCCGCATCGGCTCACTGGCATAATTGCGAAATGGATCACCATCGTGTTCCTGCTCTCCCATCAAATGGCTCACACCATGAGGGCGATCCTTATACTTCAGCTTCCACTTGCCACCCGCTTTTTTAAAATCGTTATCAAGGCTCTTGTTTATTGACCTCCAGCAACAATCGTTTAGTTCATTGATAGTCACTCCTTGCCGAGCCTTTCGCTGAACCGCTGACTGTGCCTTTAAGACGATTTCATATAGCACCTTCTGCAATGGATCAAATTTCCCCGATGCAGGAACCGTACGGCTGATATCAGCGTGCATGGTCATCCAGCGAATCCCGAAATCCATCAGGACAAGTTCTGTCTTTTTAAAACCATCATCATTCTTCATATAATGCAATACCGTGGCATTATGACCTGAGGCTATGATTGATGGAAAACTGAGGCCATAAGGCGAAACCTCAAGCATTCGTCCTTCGAGAAATCCCTGCACCTGACATTCATTTTTAAAACGAGAAAAGTTTTTCAATGTATCGGTAAACCCCCTCCTCGTTATTTTTTGAGCAACAAGTGTATTTGCAATATCGTAAGAATCCAGAGGCAGGCGAAGCTCAAAATGACTTTTCATGATATTACATAATGAAGACGAAGCCCCTCCCCATGACCGCAGACAACGGGCCAACCGGGATTTAAATTTTCCATTATGGTCGCTTTTTATCTCAACCGCCTTTTTATCCTTCCGGCCCTCCATCCATAATGTTCCGAGTTTTTTGCTCCTGCGTTTTTTGAATCGTTCCTTAAGAATTTTCTCAAACTCCGCGATATCACGAACATCTTTAATCCCTGTAACACGCTTAACTTCCTGGACGCTCTTTGAATCACCCACCCCAAAACGAATGCCATCCCAGAATTCTTTAGAGGGGTCTTTTTTGTCCACGAAAAGTATTTCATCGGACTCACGGCAACCGGGGTCAAGCAAAAGCACGACATTGGATTGGTTAACTCCAGTCAAGTACATGATCGCGGGTTCCTGGTACGTATGGCAATGAGCATATGCCCACACCGTTTCCTGACCGGGGCCATACGGGACACCCGTAATCGCCATCAAAATACCTTCTCTATCCATTAGTTTTTTCCTGCGGGCGCGATATCTTTTTTTCGCCAAATTGCCCGCACCGCCATCACGAAAAATCCCAGAATAGGTTTTTTTATGAGCACTCATCTATTTATCACCATGAAGAATTATTTTCTTTTCAGAATCGCCAGCCACTCCTTCCCCTGCCTTCTTTCAGCGGAATGAATAGTTTTATTCAATATTTCAATTTCAAATTTCTCTGAAAAGCATTCTTCGATATCTCTTTTTCCTGTATTAAACGGCGGCCCATCCTTTTCCCCTGTTTCGTAAAACAATCCTATGAGAAGCGCACCCGACTTTAATATGCGACCGGCAGTCGTTACATACTCCTGCCGCATATCCGGATTAATCGCGCAAAAAAAAGTGTGCTCCAGCATCAAATCAAAACTATTATTATATTTTGCATCCAACTCAAAGAAATTGAGATGCAACACCTCGCCCGGAAGGTTCTTTGTCACGAGAGCGTCGTCCAGCAGGCCCACTGCGCCACGAGTATAATCCACCGCCGTTATCTGGAACCCACGTTCAGCAAGAAAAACAGCTTCATGTCCTCGTCCGCACCCCGGTATTATCGCTTTACACGGGGAAATATTTCTTTCCTCCCATAGCCGTTCAAATGGAGGGGCCACTTCCCCCAAGTCCCACCGCAAGTCATCCGTATCATAATGACGTTCCCAGTCATCACACGAATACCCGGTCTGGACATTATCACCGCTAGCCATTACATCCTTCTTTCGCTTTGGCGATCACCCCAATATTTGCTGAACAATGGAAGCTCCCGCAACATAAGTTCCAATTGCCGATCCCATGTTGGCAAAGAAAAATATAAGAAGCACCCTGACAACACCATTTTTCCACCACATGGGAAAAGAAGCAATATCATCACGCAAGCGCTCAAAGTCTGCAACCTTGGGTTTGCGCAAATAAGACTCAACCAGCCCAACCACCATTCCAGCGCCAATTGTGGGATTAAGCGAGGTCAACGGCGCAGCAAGAAAAGCCGCAAAAATTGAAATCGGGTGTGCAAATGCCAGGGCGGCACCTAAAGCGCTCAATCCACCATTTATGACAACCCATGTCACGACCAGGCTCCATCCCAGCTCCGGCGATTGCTGGTAGCCCACATAAAACATTCCAAGTATTAAAATACAAATAGCCCAACCTATGAAATACCCGATCCTGCCTGAAGGTGGCTTGACACCCAATTCATCTATTCGATTTTGATTTGCTGGATTTTTAAATGCCGGTTGCATACCAATGAGATGACCCGCTCCCACCATCGCCAGAATATTTTTCGGGGCGTTCTCTGAGGAGGCCAGCAACGCCAACTTTCCAGTCATAAATTCATCACGCTCATCAATCAGCACTCTCTTTATCTCGGGAAGGGATTCACCGAACTCCTCAATGACCGAATGAAGCATATCTCCCTTTTTCAGATTTTCTATTTGCTCGTGATCCACGTCTTCACCCACAAAAATCCCCACGATCAATCCAGCGAATATTTTTATTTTCTGCCAGAATGATACCTCGGTTACAAGTCGGTGAAGAGTGGTAGAGATATCGCGGTCAATGACCTCCAGGCGAATATTTTTCTCGCGAGCCAGTTCAGTTGCCCGAATCATTTCCTTACCTGCTTCGATCCCAACTTTATCTGCCAAACGTTTTTGATAAGCCGAAAGTGCCAGATTGACCAGAAGCAAAGATGCCTTTTTCTTTTTAAAAATTTCGTAAATATCCAGATTCTTCCACCAAGACTGATTAGTCAGGTTTTCATAACGCGCAGGACACAACTCAACCGCAACACAGTCAAACTCTCCACTCAATATTTTTTTCTCAACCAGAGCGACACTCTCTTTGGAAACATGTGCAGTTCCAAGTAATGTTATAGTCGTTCCACTCACTTGAACCGTTTTTATAATATCTTCACTCTCCGTAGTCACTTAAAACTCACCTCAAATAAAAAAATTTCCGGAATTCTCAAAGAAACCGGAGCTATAAAACACCAACTCGGTAGCCACTTAATACTCACCTCAAACTAATAACTTCTAGGTCCCTCAAGAAACCGGAGCTATAAAACACCAACGAAATCACTTTAACCAAGCTTGAAAGAAGTGCAGGGGGGGCTGAACCCAGTAAATCTATCGTTATTTAGGCACCGAATATTTAATCTACCACATATTTTGTGCTATTTTAACCAGAATCCAAAAACAGGAGAACCGATGCAACCCCTTAAAGTAAATGCACCATTCAAGCCAGCGGGCGACCAGCCAGGAGCTATCCGACAGTTAACAGAAGGCATCAGTTCTGGCATTCGCGACCAGACCCTCCTTGGAGTGACTGGTTCGGGAAAAACATTCACCCTTGCCAAGGTTATAGAAGAAGTCCAGAAACCTACTCTGGTTCTTGCTCACAACAAAACACTTGCGGCACAACTTTATGGAGAATTCAAGGAGTTTTTCCCCGATAATGCCGTAGGGTATTTCGTCAGTTACTATGATTACTATCAACCTGAAGCTTACCTGCCAAAAACAGATACTTTTATCGAAAAGGATGCATCGATCAATGATGAAATCGACAAGCTACGCCACGCGGCTACCCATGCTCTGTTTGAGCGCCGCGATGTAATTATCGTAGCCAGCGTATCCTGCATATATGGCCTGGGCTCACCAGAAGCCTATCACGGAATGTTGCTTTTCATTGAATCGGGAATGCAGGTGGAACGTGAACAGGTTTTGCAAAAACTAGTGGACATTCAATACAAACGAAATGATGTCGATTTTCAGCGCGGCACCTTTCGTGCCAGAGGGGACACGGTAGATGTGCTTCCTGTTTACGAGCGAAACGAAGCCATACGCATCGAATTTTTTGGCGACACCATAGAGCGAATCACCGCGTTCGATCCGCTGACCCAAAAACATATCCGCGACCTGGACCGAATAGGTATCTATCCCGCCAGCCACTACGTCACCCCAAAAGAACCACTCAAACGCGCCGTCAAACTTATCCGCGAGGAACTGCTTGAGCGCATAGCCTATTTTGAAAGCCACAACCTCTTAGTAGAAGCTCAACGGATAGAACAACGAACTATGTTCGATCTGGAAATGATAAAAGAAGTGGGTTATTGTCAGGGCATAGAAAACTATTCGCGTTACCTGATGGATCGGCAGGCAGGCGAGCCTCCGCCTACGCTTCTGGATTATTTCCCAGATGACTCCTTATTCATTATCGATGAAAGCCATGCTACGACCCCCCAATTAAACGGCATGTACAGAGGTGATCGCTCACGCAAAGAAACACTGATACGTCACGGCTTCCGTCTGCCATCTGCATTCGATAACCGACCACTCAAATTTGATGAATTCGAAAAGCACGTTAGACAGGTGATCCATGTATCCGCCACGCCAGCGCCGTATGAACTGGAAAAATCAGGGGACTACGTCACCCAACTCATCGTTCGCCCCACCGGATTAATCGATCCAAGTGTAGATATCCGCCCCATCAAAGGACAAGTCGATGATCTGTATCAGGAAATCAACATCCGGGCGGCCAGAAACGAACGTACCCTGATAACCACCTTGACAAAACGTTTCTCGGAAGACCTGACGGAACACTACACAGAACTTGGACTCAAAGTAAAATACCTCCATTCTGACATAGAAACACTGGAGCGAAGTCAGATCATTCGCGAATTGCGCATGGGAGAATTTGACGCTCTGATAGGAATCAATCTGCTACGAGAAGGACTGGACATCCCCGAAGTATCGCTGGTAGCAATTCTCGATGCTGACAAAGAAGGCTTCCTCAGATCAACGACTTCATTAATCCAAACCGCTGGACGCGCCGCAAGAAACGTTGAAGGAAAAGTCATTTTCTACGCAGACACCGTCACCCAGTCCATGGAAAAAGCAATCGAGGAGATGAACCGAAGAAGAAATATCCAAATAGAATACAACAAGACCCATCAGATCATTCCAGAATCAATTAAAAAATCAATCAATGAATTTCTTGTTAAACATGAAAAATTACCTGTGGCATCGATGGTGCACGAAGAAGAGGAGGAATACCTTTCGGGGAAAGATGTAACCAGGCTTATCGAAAAGCTGGAAAAGGAGATGCATGGTGCGGCGAAAAATCTGGAATTTGAAAAAGCCGCCGAATTGCGGGACCGAGTCAAACGAATAAGGGAAAAGGACCTGTTTCCCACCACTTGATTCAGCCCCCGAGGTTTCCCCGACGCTCGTTGGCCCTGCTTTATAAAATCCTCCCAGAATTTCGTACTGTGGCTCGGAAAGGTCAGCAAATGACACCCCTATTACATAAGGTTCGTTTTCGCTACTAGGATTCTTTCTGATATTCTTGATAACCACCTTGACTTCCTCTAATTTTCCCTGGGGAAAATTCATCGTCATAGAAATATTATCGTTTTTTGTCAGAATATGTTTGTGGCAAAACAACAAACCCTTAATGCTCAAATCTCTTATCGTCCCATTATATGTCTATAGAATCTCATTGACGGTCAGAGAATATTCCACAGGAAAACTGACCTTGTACCTGTCGCTATAACGAAGATTATGCAAATCAAAATCGCGCGGATATTCGAGAACCATTATTGACGCCTGGGTGGGAGCGTAAATAATCTGTGTCCTGAAATTTATAAACACACCCTCGCGCATATACTGGATCGTGCATCCAGTTTAGAGTGGCAACTCGAAATTGCTCACCCGGTGCTGACGGAAAATCTACAATAAGATATTCCTTCACGGACCAGCCACGCAAACTGACATTGTATTTTTCGCCACGAATAGTGGCTGTCACCTTTTGCGCTATGTTCAAAGGTAAGTCTCTTGCGATGATTGCCATGACACCTCAATCTCCTTCGACCATTATGGACAACGCCATCACTCTACAGAATTAGTGATAAATAATTCGCACGAGTATAAGATTCAAGTGAAAAATTATAATTCAGATGATTTTTTATTGGGTGTACCAGAATTCAAATAACTAACTTGCGAAAAATCAATTCGACTCAACGACCTTCGCTGGAGGATAGTGAGTGAAGTAAGATTCCAATACCTTGCGAGCAATTGGAGCCGCAGTCGCTCCACCATGACCTCCATGCTCGATAATGACTGCAACCGCCACTTCAGGCTTTTCGTAGGGGGCAAAGGCAACAAACCAGGCGTGATCGCGAAATAGATATGGCGTTTCGGAATCAGGATCAATTTTATCCGCACCCTTCATCCGCACCACTTGAGCGGTCCCTGTTTTTCCAGAAACCACAATATTCTTCATCCTTGCCCGGCTCCCCGTTCCACGAGGTTCATTGACCACCCCCCGCAACCCTTCTTTCAGATGGCTTAAAATTTCCGGATCGAATTCAACATTTCTCACAATCTCAGGAAAGAATTCCTTCACCACTTTACCCTCAGAGTCTTCAATTCTTTTAACCAGATAAGGTCTCAGTAATAGACCTCCATTGGCTATGGTAGAAACCATACTCGCGCTCTGTAAGGGAGTAACCAGGTTGTAGCCTTGACCTATGGAAGCTGAAATTGTTTCTCCAGGTAGCCACGCCTTGTTTCTTGCTTTTTTCTTCCACTGTGTAGATGGAACCAATCCAGGCTTTTCCCCCTTCAACATCACCCCAGTACGCGCTCCCAAGCCAAGTTTTTTGGCGTATTTTGCCAGATTATCCACCCCCAGGCGATAGCCCAAAGTATAGAAGTAGACATCGCAGGACTGGACCAAAGCGTCATGTAGGTTTACAGCACCATGACCACTTTTTTTCCAACAGCGATAACGCCCTCGACCAAGACGGAAATGTCCCGGGCAGAATATCGTACTTTCCGGTTCTATCAGGTGTTCCGCGAGAGCCGCATAAGCTGTGACCAGCTTATAGGTAGAACCCGGGGGATATTGACCGTCAATAGCCCTGTTTTGGAGTGGATGTTTACTATCCAGCAACAAACTGTTCCATTTTTTTCTGGAGATTCCAGCGGCAAAAAGATTGGGGTCAAAAGAAGGCTTGCTGACCATAGCGATGATCTCTCCTGTTTGAACTTTCATCACCACAACCGAACCCTCAACCGGGTTCTCCTTTGAAAGTTCATTCACCCACTCTTCAAGTTTTTTTTGAACGCGAACATCGAGAGTCAACACCAAGCTGTCGCCGCTTTCCGGAGGAAACTTCCGCAATGTCTTAAGTTCCCTTCCCGAGACATCGACCTCTATCTCCTTGAACCCTTTTTCACCTTTCAAATTGAACTCATAAATATTTTCGAGTCCATTTTTACCCATCATGTCCCCAAGCTTGTACTTGCTGTACGCGGGGATTTTCAGCTTTTCCTTGGAAACTTCGCCAAGATAGCCAAGGATGTGAGCCGCAAGATCATTATGGACATAACTCCGTAACGGTTCGACCTTAATATGAATTCCAGGAAGCTGCATTTTGTTTTCCTCAACATAAGCAACTTCCTTGCGCCCGACATCCCTTTTTATCAATACATTTTTAAACGAGCGAGACTGGCGAATATCTGCTCTCAGTTTTTCATCATCTATCTCTATTTTCTCGGAAAGAAGAGCCAGTGAATTTGATAGATCCTTTGCATCTTCAGGAGTCACATACAAATTGAAGGACGGGCGTATATTGACAAGAGTTTCACCGTTGCGATCTTTGATGGTTCCCCTGTAGGCGGGCAGGGACGCTTTTCTAATCCTGTTTTCTTCTGACCGCCCCATGAAGTCTTCTCCTTTAAGAATCTGCAGATACCAGACACGCATCCACAAACCCACAAAGGTGATCACCACAAGAATGACGTAAATTTTAATTTTTTTACGAATGCTTTCGGAAGATTCGGCTGAGTATCGAAAAAAGCTCATATTGATCGCAACACCTGATTGGGGAATTTACGATGCAGCTGTTGCCTGCCAGCATCTAAAACATAAAACAAGAAAAGACCTGCCACGGCATTAAAAACTGCAAAAACCAAAATACGGGAAAGCATAAAGTCACCCTTGATCTGCGCTCCCATCAAGCTCGTTAAAGCGGAAAAATATATAACCCCATCAAACAAGGAGGTGGCAACAAGAAAAAAACTTATCGGGAGAATACCTTTTACAATAATTTTATCTTTCAATGCCGAAAAAAACAGACCGGTCAATCCTTTGGACAACGTATTAACCCCAAAGAGCGCTCCCGAAAGACAGTCTTGGATAAAGCCAACCAGAACTCCCACCCCGATACCCCCGTTGCGCAAAAAATGAATACCGCAATAAACCACAAAAATCAAAGCAAGGTCGGGTGTCACACCTCCCACAGAAAATAATTCCAGAAAAGTGGTCTGCACGGCAAATAATAAAACCAGCACTAAAGCAAAAATAAGAGGAATCACGAATCCTCCTTAACAGGTAAAACAATAAGCACTTCCTCCAATCGCGACAAATCTGCACTGGGGGCAACCGTAATATCCTGAAACAACTCCTGCTTTTTTTTAACAACATCTACAACCCTGCCTATCATCAATCCCTTTGGAAATACGCCTCCCAGTCCCGATGACAACACCTCATCGCCTACCTTCACATTTGCCTCGACGGAAACAAATTTCATTTCACAAACATCTTTACCTGTTCCCACCGTCACTCCCGGCTCCCTGGTTTCCTGAAATAATGAATCGACTGCGCTACGACTGTCCGTGATCAATAAAACCTTGGAGGTTCCAGCCGACGCATGAATAACATGTCCGATTATGCCAGCATCAGTCATCACCGCCAGGTTTTCTTCAATCATATGATTGGTTCCCTTGTTGATGAATACCATTTTGGACCATTGGGTGGCATCGCGCCCAATCACCTCAGCCGTGATAACGGGTCTTTCCTTTTGGTCCACGTTGTTGATCAGTTTTTCAATTCTTTTCCCATACTTACTTTTTTCCAGTAGTTCATTTGTTTTTCTGGATAACCTGTCAATTTCAAGAAGAAGGCGCTCGTTTTCCCGGGACACACCTACCAGAAAAAAATAATGATCGAACACATCGGAAATAGAGTCTACGGTATTAGTCAACAGGTTTTGAACGGGAGAAAAAGCCCACACCACCATCGACTCGAAAAACAGGTTGTTCTTGCCATGCCGAATGTTGATGGTCATCAGCATTAGTGAAACCAACACGATACCGGCAAGAACGACAAGGAGATGTTTGCCTTTGGTTCGCCTGATAGGCACGATTTAGAGGGATACTTTTTTTAGGAGTTTGGGGTCATTCAGGACTTTGCCGCAACCCAAGGCCACCGCCGATAAAGCATCGTTGGCCAAAGTGATTGGAAGACCGGTCGCCTCTCGCAGGAGAATATCCAGTCCCTTGATAAGAGATCCGCCTCCAGCAACGACAACTCCTTTATCAACGATATCTGCGGCCAATTCAGGAGGAGTACGTTCCAGAGCAATTTTTACTGCTTCAACGATGGTACTGAACGTTTCTGTCAGCGCTTCTCGAATTTCTTCATCAGAAATAACAAGTGTTTTCGGAATTCCAGCAACAAGGTCGCGCCCTTTTACTTCCATGGTCATGCGTTTTTCCATGGGATAAGCTGACCCGATTTGAATTTTAACTTCTTCAGCGGTTCGCTCGCCGATGAGAAGATTATACTTTCTCTTGATGTAGTTGGCGATGGCTTCATCCATTTCGTCGCCGGCAATACGCACCGATTTACTAAAAACAATTCCCGACATGGAGATGATGGCTACCTCTGTAGTTCCTCCTCCAATATCAACAATCATATTACCCGAAGGTTTCTGAACCGGGAGTTCCACCCCGATAGCCGCGGCCATCGGCTCCTCTATCAAAAATACCTCACGAGCTCCGGCAGATTCAGCAGAATCGCGCACAGCCCTCTTTTCCACCTGCGTTATGCCCGATGGAACAGCGATAACCACCCTGGGACGAACAAGGGTTTTACGATTATTGTGCACCTTCATGATGAAGTGACTGATCATTTTCTCGGTCACCTCAAAATGAGCAATGACGCCATCCTTCATGGGCCGAATGGCTCCAATACTGCCCGGTGCACGGCCAAGCATCTGTTTCGCTTCAGCCCCAACTGCCATAACTTCATTGGTTTGTATGTTCAGGGCCACCACCGAGGGTTCCCGCAAAACTATTCCTCGACTTTGAACATAGACCAGTGTGTTCGCTGTTCCCAAATCAATCGCTAAATCATTCGAAAACAAATTCCAAAATAAATTAAGCACCGGTCACACCCTTTTAAAGATTAACGCAATTTAAATAACTTCTTTATTTACAAGAGGCTATACACTTATAACAAGGGGGCTTAAAAATTGCAAGATAAATAAAAATAAGGAGTTGTACCGATAAGGCTCCACTTTCAAACCCATTATTACATCAAATTTAGCCACCTCAACTAGCATCGAACACAAATTGAAATACGAATAAACGGTTGCGAATCAAGGCCGGGTTATATATCATGTGCCAGCACTGAATCCCTTTAAAATCCAAAAAGTTGTCAGGAGAACGCTTGAATGCTGAATACCATTAGAGAACATGCCGATTCATGGCTTATTAAATCAATCTTATGGCTTATCGTACTCGCCTTCATAGGAACGATCTTCTACTCTTGGGGGATGGGCGGAGCCTCAGGTTCCGGTGGCGGAGCGGTGGCCACCGTTCAAGGAGCCAGAATCAGTCAGGTCGAATATGAGCGCACCTTCAACAACCTGATGAATTTTTACCGGGAGCAGTTCGGCAATCAATTTTCAGAAGGCATTATCGAAAAACTGGACCTGAAAACTCAGGCGCTCGATGTTCTGGTGCAGAAAAAACTTCTCCTGATTAAAGCAGATGAGTTGAATATTAAAGTCAGCGATGTGGAAGTTATCAACCATATCAACAACCTGTCAGCTTTTCAAAAAGACAAGGTCTTCAACAACACCGCTTATCAAAATTTTTTAAAATACAAGCGCCTGACTCCCAGTGAATTTGAGGAAAGTCAACGCGAATCTCTACTCCTTGAAAAAATTGAAAATCTAATCAAATCCAACGTCAAAATTTCCCCAAACGATGTAAACGAAGCATTCAGGAAAGAAAATGAAAAAGTAAAACTGGACTACGTAGTATTCCCCGACGATCACTTCAAGTCGACCGAAAAAGTTACCCAGGAAGAAGTCAGGTCATTTTATGAGAAGAATAAAATTCGATTTGAAGTTTCAGAAAAAATCAAAGTGGAATATGTCAAAGTAATACCGAAAGATTACGAAAGTTCAATAGATATCCGGGATGAAGACATCGCCGAATATTACAAAACCAAAATAGCTGACTTCCGTGTTCAAAAAATGTATAAGGCCGCCCATATCCTGTTCCGCCCCGAGCCAGGCAACGACAGCTCAGAGGAGTCCAAAAAAAAAGCGGATGAAGAAGCTAAAAAAGAAGCCGATGGGATATTAAAGAAAATCAGGGGCGGTGAAGATTTTGCTGAACTGGCTAAAAAACATTCAGACGACACTAACTCTGGAGAAAAAGGCGGAAGCCTGGGCGAGTTTCCAAAAGGAATGATGGTCCCTGAATTCGAGGGGGCATTGGAAAAACTGAAGCCCGGCGAAATCAGCGAACCCATAAAAACCTCGTTTGGATTCCACATTATCCGACTGGATGAAGTGAATAAAGAAAGAATTAAACCATTGGAAGAAGTTAGGGAGGAAGTAATTAAAAAACTGAAAGAAATTAAAACCCGACAAAAAATGAGGCGTGTTGCCAAGCACATCCACCGCTCAGCAGAGAAAGATCAGAACCTGGCTCATGCCGCTCAGGAATACAAATTGGCCGTAAAAACCACCCCATTCTTTTCCAAAGATAATCACGTTCTTCCCGAAATTGGAGCGGCTCCTGAATTTTTTAACCAAGTCTTCTCACTTGAAGACAACAAAGTTGGAGAACCCGTTCAAACATTCGAAGCCACTTTCGTTTCAAAAATTATCGCAAGGGAAAAATCCTATATTCCTGAGCTGAGTGATGTCCAGAAACTGGCTGAAGAAAAGTCACAAGAGGAAAAAGACCGGATCTTCTCAATAAAGAAATCTGAAGAATTTGCACAAAAACTTTCTGACGGCACCACCGACCTTGAATCCGTCACCAAGAAGCTGGGACTGGATTTAAAACACAGCCCTTTCTTTAACCAGTCTGATTCCATCCCAGGAATAGGAAACTTGAAAAAAGTAAAAGCAAAGGCTTTCGAACTTGATATAGGGAAATCCGGGTGGGTTTCAGAACGAAACAAATATTACCTGATTCGGGTTCAAGACCGCGAGAAAGCCAGTGCCCCAGATCCAGAAGATTTGAAAGAATTAACAACTCGACTGAAGCTTGATAAGGGTAACTCCGTTTTTCAGGAATGGATGGAAAACCTTAAGGAACGTTCAGAAATTCTAATAGACAAAACCCAGCTATAAGAAACCAGAGCTTCATTATTGGAAAAAGCCTTCGAAAGGCTCAGGCCAACACGGTCCCGATCTGGACGCCAATTCACTTCCGACCGAGATACTGCGAATAATGCTTGTGGATTTTTAATACTTTGTCAGCCAGGCTTTCTATATCTTCCGCTATCACCCGAATCATTTCTTCCTTTCTCATACCCCCCTTGTCAAAAATGATATCGGGAACAAATCCGCAATGGCGGATAGCATAGGCTGTCCCCCATTCCAGCGATGAGCCTTCCAGCGTTCTAACCCGCTTCGGCTCTTTTGCCCGGTCAAATGAGCCTACGCTGAACTTCAAGCTTTTGCATATCTTAATCAAGTCTGCGTTATACTTTATATTCATTACCGCACGTTTGGATGGATCAAACTGCATGACGGTCAGAACTATATCAGCCACATGACGAGACCCGCCAAACCGGGGCGGAGCAGGAATCAATATATCCTCCCCACACCTGACAATACGAGCGGGAAACCCGATCACATCATCGAGTTTACGTGCATCAGCCAACCCAAACCCGATATTGGTTTGCACCTCTGGAATCAGTGCGCCGACACGAGCGTTCTGCAATACCTCGACGGCGCGCAAAACACGCTCAAACATTTTATACTGATCGGCGCTTTGATAAAGGCCCGCCATGGGTTCAGCCTGCGCGACACCCGCTCCAGACTTAACAGCCCCGGCAATAGCAATCCCGATAAACTCCTTAGCCTCATTAACAGATGTCAGAATATCTTTGCCTCTAGCTAAACCCGAAGTGATGGCCGATGCCAGGACACAGCCAGTTCCATGCACATCTTTCGAGCCTAATCTATCCGCATCAAGAAGCAGTGTCTGTTTCCCATCAAAGAAAAAATCCTGCGGCTTACCCTTTAAATGGCCTCCTTTAATGAGAACGTTTTTTGCGCCGAGCTTCCTTAGTGTACGCGCGGCCCGAATCCTGTCTGACGCTTTGCGGATTTTAACCCCAGATAGAACTTCCGTTTCGGCAAGATTGGGCGTTACCAGCAAAGCCAAAGGTAAAAGTTTATTCTTGAGTACTTCTATTCCCTCAGGCGACAATAATGACTTACCCGAAGAAGAACGTATGACCGGATCGACCACCAGATTTTTCACACGATAGCGGCGAAGCAAACGAACAACTATTTCAATAATTGAATCATTCCCCAGCATTCCAGTTTTTACAGCGCATGGTTTGCCATCATCCAATAAAGCAGAAAGCTGTTGCCCTACAATCTCGGAAGAAAGATCATGTGTATCCTTAACGCCAGAGGTATTCTGAATCGTAATGGAAGTAGCCACAGACTTCCCAATAACTCCACAGGCTGAGAAAGTTTTTAAATCCGCTTGAAGCCCCGCGCCCCCACCCGGATCAAATCCGGCGACGGTCAGGGCAGTATATATATTACTCATATAAATAAATGGATAAGGGTTTGATAAATAAGGAAACCGCACTCTAGCAGACCGGCCAAA
>CAJWQP010000013.1 GCA_913045445.1 uncultured Nitrospina sp.
TACCATTTGCTTAAAATTCTCGGTGGGAAACCGAGCAGGAACAGGGTCGCGATAGTAATATTGCGAAGGGTCGTGAACAGGACGCCTTCGGCCATCCACCTTCGTGCTGAGGTGTGGGCTTTTTCTTCAAGGAGGATGACCTTGCCGCGTCGGTTGAGACGACGAAAAAACTCCAGGTCTTCACAAATGGGAAGTGGGGAGAATCCGCCGAGCTCACGAAATACGTCTGTACGGACGAAGATGGCCTGATCGCCGTATACGAGATTGAGATATTTTGAGCGCCAGGTCGCTAATGTGGAAATGAGCTTGAGGGACATTTTTTCTGATTCGATGGTCAAGCCGAATGCACCGCCTGAAGGTTCGCCGGATAACATTTTTTCTGTCATCCTGTCGAAGCTCTCCGGGGAGAGCCTGCTGTCGGCATGCATAAATAGGAGCAGATCGCCGGTGGCTTCTTTTGCTCCCGCGTTCATTTGCCGGGCCCTCCCGGTTTCACCCTTGACCACGCGCGTGGCTATACGACCCGCGATGGGAAGGGTGAGGTCGGTGCTTCCTCCATCAGCCACAATTATTTCGTGTGGATTCAGACGGGAAACAGCGGTCAGGCTCTCTTCCAGAGTCAGGGCTTCGTTGAGGGTGGGAACGACGACAGATATCTTCAACGCATCAGGTTCCTAATGGGTGGAGTACCGTTTGGAATGGGATCGAAGAATATGGCATTTCCGACTTGACTAACATCAATCGGGCTAAGTTAATCATAAATGCTGAATGATTGCAACGGCTTGACGGGCCTCGTCTTTGTTTGGATTCATCTGTTTACGCTACACTTAACAGGGCAAATGAGATAAAATGGCTGACCCTGACTAAATGTATCCGAAAAATTTTCCGCCGTGGCGGATGTTTCCCATTAGATTATGCTGGCACATTTTATCGATTCGAAGTCATTTCAATGTGGATATTTCAAGGACCGTGAGTCTTTGTTTGAAGAATATTTGCTGGAAGATATCTCGGAAGTTGAATTTGAGTATCTGCTGGCGCATGGAATGAGACATTTTGGCGACTACTATTTTCGTCCTCGTTGCCTGGACTGTTATCAATGCATTCCGATTCGTCTGCGGGTGGCAGATTTTCAGATAACGAGAAGCCAGAAACGCGCTGTTAAAGCGTGCAGTGGGCTGAAGGTTAAGATAGGTACTCCCTCCTATACGGATGAGAAATTCAGTTTGTACATCAACCATAAGGCCAAGTTTCAAACTTTGGTGGATGATGTTGAGGACGAACAGAATTTTCGGCTCTCATTTTATGTGAACACGGCGTTTGGTATCGAATTTGAGTACTATATGGATGATAAACTCGTTGGCGTGGCGTTGGGGGATCATACGACAAACACATTTTCCGCTATCTACACTTTTTACGACACCAGCGTTTTGAAACTCAGTCTGGGTACTTTCAGTATTCTTCGGCAATTAGAATTTTGTCGGCAGAAAGGTGTGAAGTTTTTTTATCTCGGGTACTATATTGAGGATAATCAGTCGCTCAATTACAAGGCAGGGTTTCGTCCCAATGAAGTTTATGTAGATCTTTCCTGGAGACCGTTCAGGAATGCCGAGGGGGATTATCTGGTTCCGAAGAATAATGTGTTGTGGCGAAATACTGACTTTCTTGTCAAGGCCTCGACTGACAAGCGCGAGGAAAAGGTCGAAGCTCCTCCGGTAAAAGAAAACTCTTTTTTGTAGAAAATATCCTGCCCAATTATTGGGTTTTGGTTTTCATGACAGAAATAAGGGTGAAGTTATTGTTCGCCGTTAAAGATTCTGCCCAAGTCGGATTCGCTTACAAAATTACCCTAGTTCATAAATTTAACGATCAAGTCAAATGTAAAATTAGCCATGCAAGGTTTGATCTTCTAAAAAACATAGGTGGAGAGAATTCATCTGAAACAAATGTAGATATTACCTACCGTTTAAAAGGTGTACTGGAGGGACTATCGATACAAAATAGATTTGGAATTATTCGATCTGATTTGGCCAGAGGAGAGTTTTTAGATAACAGGCTTCAAATGCAGTACGATTTTAATTTTGAGTCGTTTCTTTAATTCAGGCGCCCTTATAAAAATCTTAATTTAACATTTACGCTGTTAGTTTGAAGTGAATCTGGCACCAGAAACGGTCCCTTTTATCAAGGCAAGTATCTTACTGCTTGCCGTGGTTCGTTATATTTGATTATATTTTTTTTCTGAACTGGGAAGTTTCCTGTCTCGGTATTTCCAGTGTGTAGCTCTTCTATATCATCTCATCTTGCAGGTCAGATCACGTCAAAAAACACCAGATACAACCATATCACCAGCAGAACGTTGAAGATCACGCCAGTGTGAAAAACGACATTAAATAGTTTTGAATATGTGAATTTGTATTTCACGACTTCTCTCCGGTGATTTTAAAAATTCTTAGTCCATGATCAGGGTTTTGAGTCGACTGGCCAGGTCTGAACTGCGGATCAGTTTGCGGACCGGCTTATCTATCAGGTTAAAGCTCATGTATAACCTCTCCAGTTTGAGCAGGTGTGGAGATTCGGCGATGGCTTTGCCGCCGCCATCTCTTATTTCATTCCGCCAGATGCTGAGGCAATTCAAGTTCTTCAAGTTGGGTGATTGGGCCAGGGCAGTCGCTCCCTCGTCACTTATTTTATTGGAGCACAGGTAAAGTTTGTTAAGTCCGTTCAGAGTTTGCGTGGCGGCAATCGCCTTGACTCCCTGATCTCCTATTTCCGTGTTGTCAAGGTGAAGCGCGGTTAGAGCGGGCAGGTTGGCTGATTTTGCCAATACCTCGGCTCCTTCGGCTTCGATAGGATTTGAGTCTAAAAACAGGGTTTCCAGGTTTTTCAGGTTCGGTGACAAGGCAAACGCTTTGGCCCCTTCAGGACCTATATGATTGGCTTCGAGCATGAGGCAGGTCATATTGCGGGCGAGTTTCGATTCTGCCAGCATCTTCGCTCCTGCATCACCTATTTTGTTGTGGTTCAAAAACAGTTTTTCAAGATTAGGCAGGCACCGGCTTTTGGACAAAGTTTCAATTTCCGCGTCACTCAATCCGTTATTGCTGAGATAAAGTTGCTTTACGCTGTTAAGGGATTCGCCTGCCTGACATAAAAGACGCAAATGCTCAGGGGTCACATTCTTTTCTTCCAGGTCGAGTAAGTCTCCTTCCGGAGTCAGGTGCGACAGGATATATTCTTCCAACTTCGATTTAGCGTTTGTTTTCAAAAAGGTTTTCTCCTACTGGAAAAGATTGGGACCGAATGACCAATTTATATAATTATCGCATAAAGATCAAACTCTCTGGCGGTAAATTGCCACCTAATTATTGTTGGTGTAAGAATGTAGCAAATTGGGTATAAAGGATGGACATTCTGGTCGGCTGAATTTGAGGTCCTGTCCGATGTGGTCAAAGAAGCGAGTGTTGACGTAGCCCGGTTTTTCTTTTTAATGCGAAGTTCTGAAAATGCCTGGATGCCGGGTGGATCGCGACCTTGACTGGCGAGATTGATGTAAGCTGTTGAAACTAAAAGATATTTTTGGAGGCTTTCCAGTGATTATAGGCGTTCCCAGGGAAATCAAGCAGGATGAGTACAGGGTTTCAATGACTCCCGCAGGTGTGCGCGATCTGGTCGCTGACGGACACTCTGTTCTGATGGAGGATGGTGCAGGCGAGGGGAGCGGACTGCCCAATCAGTTGTATGAGGAGCAGGGCGCAAAGATTTCTGATAGAAATGATATTTTTGCCCGGTCAGAAATGATCGTGAAGGTCAAGGAGCCCTTGCCTGAAGAGTTCGATCTTTTAAGGGAAGGGCAAATTCTATACACCTATCTTCATCTAGCCCCGGCTCCAGAATTAACTCGTGCGCTTCTTGAGCGAAAAGTGATTGGTATTGCTTACGAGACGGTCCAGTTGCCAGACAACTCGCTTCCTCTGCTCATTCCCATGAGTGAAGTGGCGGGAAGGATGTCGGTTCATGAAGGGTCCAAATACCTGGAGCGAGAGAATAAAGGACGAGGAATCCTTCTGGGGGGTGTGCCGGGCGTGGACCCTGGCCATGTGGTGATCATTGGAGGCGGTATTGTGGGTGCCAATGCGGCAAAGATGGCGATTGGTACTGGAGCATCGGTGACGTTGCTGGATGTTAATTTGAATCGCTTGCGCTATCTGGATGACATTTACGGGGGCCGGCTGAAAACGCTGATGTCTAACCGGGTGAATATAGAAGAATCTCTAAAATCCGCTGACCTGGTTATTGGTGCGGTACTCATTCCGGGCGCACGTGCGCCAAAACTTATCACGCGGGAAATGATTTCACTGATGATGCCGGGATCAGTGATCGTTGATGTGGGTATCGATCAGGGTGGGGTGATGGAAACTTCTCGTCCTACGACTCATAGTGACCCCATTTATCTGGTGGACGATGTTGTGCATTACTGTGTCGCTAACATGCCGGGTGCGGTAGCGCGTACTTCAACATTTGCGTTGACCAATGCGACCTTTCCCTATGCTTTGGAACTGGCGCGAAAAGGATATCGCAGAGCTTTTCAGGAGAATCCGTCGCTGACAAAAGGACTTAATGTGTTCGATGGTCAGGTGACGTATCCGGCAGTGGCAGAGGCTCTTGATATGGAATGTGTTCCTCTGGATAAAGTGGTGGAATGATTTTCCATTTGTCGCGCAAAATAATTTCTAAATTAATTTTGAAGAATTTATGAAGCCTTCTAATTTCGTTCACCTTCACCTGCATACACCTTATAGTCTGCTCGATTCATCGTTGCGGCAGGATGCCCTGTTCAAACGTGCGGCTGAATTCAAGATGCCCGCTGTCGCGATGACAGATCACGGCAATATGTTTGGAGCGGTAGAGTTTTATAATGGCGCGAAAAAGCATGGACTGAAACCGATTATCGGATGCGAAGTATATGTCGCCCCTGAAAGTCGTCATGATAAGAAAGATAAACACGAGCTTCGCGATGCCTCCTACCATCTCATTCTTCTGGCTCAGAATGAAACGGGATACAAAAATCTTATCAAACTGGTCACGAAGGGGTACATGGAAGGTTTTTATTACAAGCCCCGGATTGATAAAGAACTGCTGGCAGAACTTTCTGAGGGATTGATCGCTCTGAGTTCATGCGGGAGAGGTGAGATAGCACATAACATTAATAAGGAAAATATTCCACGTGCTATCAAAATCGCAGACCAGTATCGGGATATCATGGGGCAGGGCAATTTTTTCCTCGAACTCCAGGACCACAAGATGGAGTATGAGGAGAGAATCAATAAAGAGCTGGTCAAGATCGGCGACAAACTTTCTCTTCCTCTGGTTGCTACCAATAATTGCCATTATCTCGACCGGGAAGACTTTCGCGCTCATGAAACTCTGCTTTGTTTACAGACGGGCAAGACCATGGGTGATCAGTACCGCATGCGTTATCCTTCGGATGAGTATTATTTCAAGTCTCCTGAGGAAATGATGCAGTTGTTCAGTGAGGTTCCTGAAGCGATTGAGAATACGGTAAAGATCGCAGATCGATGTAATCTTGAAATGGATTTCAACAGGCTCAACTTTCCTGATTATCCCGTCCCTGAAAGTTATACCCTTGAATCTTTTTTATCTGAAAAGACCAATTCAGGATTGGAAGAACGTTTCAAGGAGATGACGAGTCATGGAATCGAATTTGATCCGGCTCTGTATAAGGAAAGATTGAAGGAAGAGTTGGAAATTATTGAACGGATGGGATATCCGGGATACTTTTTGATTGTGTGGGATTTTATAGATTACGCACGCAAGAACGATGTGCCTGTCGGTCCAGGTCGTGGTTCTGCCGCTGGAAGTCTGGTGGCTTATTCTCTTCGCATTACTGATATCGATCCTCTTTTATATGATCTCCTTTTTGAGCGATTTCTTAATCCTGAACGGGTCAGCATGCCTGATATCGATATCGACTTCTGTATGGATAAACGTGACGATGTTATCAAATATGTCACGGAAAAATATGGAGGTAATCAAAATGTAACGCAAATCATTACCTTCGGTAGCATGAATGCCAAGGGAGTATTAAGGGATGTGGGCCGTGTTCTGGATATGCCTTACGGCGAGGTGGACAAGTTGGCAAAGCTGGTTCCGAACCGTCTGGGTATCACGCTTGATGAGGCTTTTAAGGAAGAGAGTCGGTTTAAAAGTATGAGAAAGGAAAACGATAAGATCGCGGAGCTGCTTGACTTTGCATTGAACCTGGAAGGTCTGCCACGTCATTGTTCTACTCATGCGGCTGGAGTGGTTATTTCATCCAAGCCTCTTACCAATTTTCTTCCCTTGTATAAATTCCCCAGTAAGGGAAAGGGTGAGCAGGAGGAGGTGGTCACACAGTTTTCCATGGGGAGTGTGGAAAAGCTGGGCATGCTGAAAATGGATTTTCTGGGCCTCAAAACTCTTACGGTGATAGACAATGCTCTCCGGTTGATTAAAGAATCGCTTGATGTCGATTTAGATATGGCGGCGATTTCGATGAGTGATCCGGACACATACAAACTTCTTTGCGATGCAGCCACTCTGGGTGTTTTTCAGTTGGAAAGTTCGGGCATGCGCGATTTACTTAAAAAGATGAAGCCGGATTGTTTTGAAGATATTATCGCGTTGCTCGCTTTGTACCGTCCCGGTCCTCTTGAAAGCGGAATGGTGGATGACTTCATCAAACGCAAGCACGGTAAACTTGAGGAGAAGTATGAATTGCCTCAATTGGAAGATGTTCTCAAGGAAACTAATGGCGTCATTCTTTATCAGGAACAGGTAATGCGGATCGCCAGTGTTCTGGCTGGATTCAGCCTCGGCGATGCTGACCTTCTGCGTCGGGCTATGGGTAAAAAGAAACCTGAGGAAATGGCGGCGCAAAGGGAAAAGTTCATGGCTGGCGCTGAGGGAAAAAGCATCAATCCCAAAAAAGCAAAAACGGTTTTTGATCTCATGGAAAAATTTGCCGGGTATGGGTTTAACAAGTCTCATAGTACGGCCTATGCATTGGTCTCTTATCATACTGCTTATCTTAAAACTCATTACCCCTTACAGTTTTTTGGCGCTCTCATTACCGCAGACATGGATAATACGGACAAGGTCATTCGTTATATCAACGATTGTCGTGATATGGGAATTAAGGTTATGCCGCCTGACGTGAACGAGAGTATGAAAGATTTTACCATCTCAAATGACCTTCTGATCTTTGGGCTTGGCGCGATTAAAAATGTAGGTTCCAGCGCGATTGATTCTATTATTGAAACTCGAAAAGAGAAGAGAAGGTTTTCATCGTTAAGAGAATTTTGTGAAAACATCGATTTGCGACTTGTTAACCGGCGGGTGGTAGAGAGTTTGATCAAAAGTGGCGCCTGCGATTCGCTCAGCCCCAACCGTTCCGCAATGGTTGATGATATTCCCGCGGCGATGGAAATGGGACAGGCTAAACAAAGGGATCAGCAACTGGGACAAAGCAGTATGTTTGATACGTTCAAGGAGGATGCCCCTGAGGTTGAGAATGCAGACAACGGAAATGACTGGAGTGATCATGAACGTTTGAAATATGAAAAGGAGACCATTGGATTTTATGTTTCGGGTCATCCTCTTAAGCGTTTTTCCAATGAACTGGCATGGTTTACCGATGCTTCTTCGGCCAGTATTTTGGAAAAAAGCACAGGTAAAGAAGTGAGTATTGCTGGTATTCCCGCTAAAATTTCACCCAAGACCACCCGGAAAGGTGACAAGATGGCTATTGTTACTCTGGAAGACCTTAACGGTTCCATTGAAGTTATCCTTTGGCCAGAAACTTTTGCCATTACAGAAAGTATCTTGACCGATGATGATCCCATTTTAGTGAAAGGTTCCGTCGATTCTGATGGAAACCAGCCCAAAGTTATAGCCAAGGAAGTTTGCCTGCTGAGTCAAGCTAAGGAACATTGGAAGGGGAAGGTTCATATACATTTTCGTACTCCAGGGCTTGAGAAGGATACATTGGTTGCTATAAAGAAAATTCTGGAAACGCATAAAGGTAATAATGAAATATTTCTGGAGTTTTTATTTCCCGATAACAAGGTTAGAAAGCTGTCCGTTGATGATGATTTAAGGATCCAGCCTTGTAATGAAATTATTCAGGAAATTGAGGCGGTGTTGGGAGAAGATTCGATAAGGTTTGAATAGGTTCGCCAGCAGGTAGTTGAATAACTCAACATGCTTGTCATTCTGGAGGAGCCGTAGGCGACGAAGAATCTCTTGAAGTCCAATAAGTCAAAAACGAGAATCTTCACTACGTTCAGAATGAAAGCTTTTAAGAGTAGGGTGATTACAAAGTATTAATTTTTAAGAATTTCCTTACTTCATTCTTTCATTAATCACGCTTTCTATTTGTTCGATATTTTTTTCAACATCTGGAGTAGGTGAAAAAGGAATTATTGCGGAATCTTTGTTTGCTCCATTGATTCTCAGGGCAGGGACGTTTAGCTTTCCTGTAAGAAGTGCGGGGATAAAACGGATAATAGTTCGATTGACAGACTCAACGTTTTCCCAAGCCAGTGCGGTTTTCGGGTTTTGCCCGAGGAAGTGAAGGCGGGGAAAATACATGGCTATCCCGTGGCTACCCAGGGTTACGAAATAATGACGAGGAAATAGTTCTCGACTCTTTAACATCATTTTCATGGCCCAGATCAATCCTGTAAATAGCAGGACGCATCCGAAAGTAATGCCGATGGGAACCATTTCAAATTCCCATCGGGTAGAAAATCCGAGAAATGGGAAAATTAAAACTGTGAGCATGAAGACAACTATTGGTGCCAGCATGAACCATCCCATAAAATGGATTCGGCATGCCGGGAGACCTCGGGGCACAGAAATGAACAAGCCTTTTCCAGTATCAAGGAGGGGCGATTTTTCTACTTCCTCCTCATGTCCAAGGGTGTAGTATAATCCGTCCTGATAATCTTTGATGGCCCAGTCGGGAGATTTCATGATAGCGTTCTTTTATCAGATAGAGTAGGGAGAATACAAGCTTTCTGTTTATGGAAAAGAGGTCTTTTCTCCCATGCTTTTTTCGGAAATATCGTTTGGGTATGAGATAATTTTCTGTGTGAATATTAAAGCGGCTTTGAATAAAAAGGATTATGAACTTAACTACTATTGATAATGTTGATAAAGTGAAGGTTTTTAAGGATCGCCTGAAAAATGGTTTGACTGTGGTGTCAATTGAGCAACCACATATACACAGTATGGAACTGGGCATGTTTGTACGCTCTGGGCTGAGATTCGAAAATGAAAAAAATAATGGCATCTCTCATTTCCTGGAGCACATGCTTTTCAGGGGGAACGCTGCATATCCGAATTCATACTTGTTGAATCGCGAATTTGAAGGCATTGGGCGCGACCTTCGTGCCTCAACCATGAGCGATCATACTTATTATGGCTTCAGTCCGCATGTTTCCAACTTGGAGCGTGCGATGGAACTATTTTCCGAATTTTTTCACGCCCCTACTTTTCCCGAGATAGAAATTGAGCGGGGCATTATCCTTGAAGAGTGCTTAGAAGATTTCAATGAGCAGGGAATTGATGTTGATATCAATAATCTGGCCTGTAAACTTTTATATCCAGATAATGCGTTGGCCTGGCCAACCATTGGGACTGAAGAAAGCATCAAGAATATCAGTGTGGAAATTTTGAAGGAGCAGTATGAGAAATATTATGTACCCGGAAATATGATTCTGGTGCAGGCAGGGCGCGTAGATCATGATGTTTTTGTGGACTACGCTAATAAATATTTTCCCAGGCTGACGGGCGAGGGATCAATTTCTACAAACTGCTTTGATGGGTGTTTGGATGAAAGCCAAACTCAACCGGAATTTTTGTTTCAACAAGACTCCGACAGCCAGGTTCAGTTACAGATATGTTTTCGTGGGGTTTCTTATAATCACCCTGATTATTTTATCACGAACTTGATTTCGCGTTTGTTTGATGATGGGGTGACTTCCCGTTTGCAAAAGGTTTTGCGGGAGGAAAAGGGGCTTGTCTATTCTGTTGAATGTCGTGCAACCAGCCTACCCGATACAGGCACAGTCGATTTTGATGTGTCTGTCCGTTCCGAAAAAGTTATTGAGGTTACTGAAATTTTATTGAATGAAATCAAGAAACTTGTTTTGGACGGAGTGCATGAAGAGGAGTTGGAGGGTATTAAAAGGCGTTACGGCTACGATCTGGATTATGAACTGGATGATCCATATAAACAGATAGTCCGTTATGGATTTTGTCATTTATATTCTTCTGAATTTACTGCCGAGGAAGAGCGCGAAATAATTTCCAGGATATCGTCGCAGGACATTCAGAGGGTGGCTCGTAATATCTTCGTTCCTGAAAAACTCAATTTTATTCTTGTCGGTCCATATACACCTGCGCTTAAAAGTACGTTGGAAGGGATTGTGCTGAATTTCTAACCTATTAATCAATTTTATCTCTAAACATTAATGAGCATGAAAAGACTGTTTGGCGGCGTTTGCGATTGTTTGCCTGCGAGGAAATTATTTCTGGCATGCGTAATGTTTATTGCCGGATGTGGTTCGTCCGGAATGGAATATTGTATTGAAAGTGGCGAATGTGAACTGGCAGTGGATGTCGTAAAAATTTCAGATGAAATACCGATGGACCCGAATGATTCTTTCTGGAAAGATGCTTCCCGCTTTCATCCACAGGTTGTTGAATTGGGACCGCAGATGATAACGAATCCCAAATGGCCAGACCCCTCTGTTAAGTCGGTTCAGGTTACAGGGGTTCGCAATGGATCAGAAATTGGTCTTTTGTTGGAGTGGAGCGACTCCAGCATGGAAAACGAGATTGAAGTTTCTGCGACTCACACGGATCAGGCGGCTTTAATGTTTCCATTGCAAGCTGAAAAAGAGCTTCCTGTGATTTCTATGGGAAGCGAAGATGAAATCGTTAATATCTGGCAGTGGAGGGCCATATGGGAACCTGTATTATCCAAATCCAGGCAATCTGGCAACAGAGGGAATAACATTGCTCCAGCCAAACGGCGCCAGTCTTCAGTCGAGGATTTGACTGCCGCCGGGTTCAGCACGCTCACCACTCAGGATGAGCAGGATGTATCGGGTCGAGGGGTGTGGAAGGATAAAGCCTGGCGCGTTGTGTTCAAGAGAACTTTGGTTAATTCTGATAACGCGGATGTTCAGTTGGACTCTCCAACAGCAATGGCTATAGCAGTATGGAATGGGGGTAACCGCGAACGTAACGGTCAAAAAGGAATTTCCAACTGGATACTTCTTCGGATTGAATAAATTACCACTTTTGAAACGAATGAACTGTCAGGCGTTGTTCTTCTCCAGGTTTGTTTTAAAGCTGGTGAATGTGTCGGTAAGTGATTGCCCCAGTTTCTCTTTTAATTCCTGCGGTACCCAATTAATTTTTTCTACAGGCCAACTCTCCACGCTTAAAATATCCAGCCCCGCTTTTTTATAAGGACCTTCCAGGGCCTCTTCGAGTCCGTAGACAATCGCGTTGGAATAAAGGTTCAGATATTGCTCCTCAATTATTTCAGGGTCGTACAACCCGCCAAGAAATTTATCCAGCAATTCTGTCATGATGGGTTCTGCATGTTCCATGAAATCGGAAGACAATGCCCCGTGCAATGTGTAGTAAATAATAAGAACATCTTGCAGGAGAAATTTATACTCATCGGTCGGTTTTTTAACGGGACGCCGATTCATATCCAGCATTTCTTTGATAACTTTTATGTTTCGGATGGTGTCGTAAATTACAGAATCTTCCCATGGGACGTTGTTCCAGACGAAAAATGCACGGAGGAATTTAACCTTATTGTTCTTTTCCCACATTTGGAGCGTTGTTGTGGGGCGTTTGCTGTTGGAGTAGGGAATGGGGTCTCCCCATTGCGGATTTACGAAGCTTAAATTATAAGATTCGAATGTACTGCTGAAACTCTGGTGATATAACACCATCAACCGCTCAAAATTTTCTTTTTTATCGAGCGAAGTATTCAGCGGCAGATTGATCAGGCAGTACAGGCGAACCACATTACTACGTGCCTTTCCCTCCTTATCGGCAACCAGATAAGAGCCGCCCCACATGCCAGAGGTTATCATTATTTCTTCCTGCAGTTCCTCGGAGATTTTCCGGGAAACTTTATCGGCAAGCGCTATATACAATTCGTGAAGATGGCACAAGTTGAACTTGCCGTCATCATAGGTCAGACGTTCGGGAAGTTTTGATATCTCACTCATCGGTTATAGCGCCAATGGATGCTGAGGAAACAAGTTTTGCGTATTTAGCCAGAACCCCTCTTTTGTATTTTGGAGGAAGCGGTTTCCATTTTTCTTTACGTTTTTCGATCTCTTCATCTGAAAGCAGAACATCGAGGCTACGTTTGTTGATGTCGATAACGACAGTATCACCTTCATTAATCAACGCTATGGTGCCTCCCACCTGAGCTTCCGGCGCTACATGTCCAACAACCAGCCCATAGGTTCCTCCGGAAAACCTTCCATCGGTGATGAGGCCGACCTTGTCTCCGAGTCCTTTACCAACAATCGCCGATGTGGGGGCCAGCATTTCCCTCATTCCAGGACCTCCTTTGGGTCCTTCATAACGGATGACTATGACATCGCCTTCCTTGATTTTGTCGTTGATGATCGCATCAAGGCATTCTTCCTCCGAATTGAAAACCCGCGCCGGTCCTTCAACACGGCGGGTTTTAATTCCTGAAACTTTAGCGACAGATCCTTCAGGGCTTATATTTCCCTTCAGAATCACCAGATGACCTTCAGGTGACAGTGGCTCCTCTATCGGCAGAATTGTTTTTTGATCCGGGTTCGGTTGTGCCGAAATGTCTTTCAGGTTTTCCGCGATTGTTTTTCCTGTGACTGTCATGCAGTCTCCGTGAAGAAGTCCCTTGTTGAGCAACATTTTCATCACCTGTGGGATGCCTCCTGCTTGATGCAGGTCAACCGTCACAAATTGACCGGAAGGTTTGAGGTCACAGAAGTGCGGAACTCTCTGGCGAATTTTCTCAAAGTCATCAATGGTCAAGCCAAGGTCCATATAACTGGAAATAGCCAGCAGATGCAAAACGGCATTGGTTGACCCGCCCACGGCCATGACTACAGATATGGCGTTTTCAAACGCTTCCCTCGTAAGAATTTCTTTGGGTGTGATATTTCTTTCAAGCATTGGCAAAAGTGCTCGCGCACTTTTTTGCGTATTTGTTTCTTTTTCCTTGTCCTCATTGGACATGGTGGAGCTGTAGGGCAGGCTCATGCCCATAGCTTCTATAGCTGAAGACATGGTGTTTGCCGTGTACATTCCACCGCATGAACCGAATCCGGGACATGCATTATTTTCAATGTCGGTGAGTTGTTTGTGGCTGATGGAACCCGCGCTGAACTGTCCAACAGCTTCAAATGAACTTACCACTGTCAGGTCTTTTCCATCCAGGTGACCGGGTTTGATGGTTCCACCGTAGACAAAAATACTCGGGATGTCCAACCGTGCCATGGCGATGAGTGCTCCGGGCATATTTTTATCGCATCCGCCCACACAAATGACAGCATCCAGATTAGCCCCCCGACACACGGTTTCAATTGAGTCGGCAATGACTTCACGGCTGACCAGAGAACATTTCATACCTTCTGTTCCCATGGATATGCCATCACTGACGGTGATAGTGCCAAACATTTGCGGCATACCTCCTGCTGATTTGATTTCCATTTTCGCGATCTCCGCCAGTTTCCCAAGGCCTGCGTTGCAGGGAGTGACATCGCTTTGACCATTTGCAACTCCAATGATCGGTTTTTGGAAATCGTTATCGGTAAAACCCACCGCACGAAGCATGGAACGATTGGGAGAACGTCTGTCACCTTGGGTGACAACACGGCTTTTTCGGTTTAACGCAGTTTTTTCCTCTTCTGTCATGATCTACTCCTTATGCCTTGAAAATATAAAATCCCTGTATCAGGGAAAAATAGGGGCTAAATGAATTTTCCATCCTATAACGTTAGATAAGATATTTAAACAAATTATTGCATTAAATGTGGGGAATCCAGTTCAAACTGGGAGGGCTCAGGTAGCCCGCTGAATTCTGGGGATGGACAACGGCGCAGTAGTGGGGAGATGGCACCGGAATCACTTCGGCATCTCCATTTGAGATACTTATTGTATGCAGGAAAGGAACGAGAGGTGTTTTCCGATCTCCCTCCCAGGTTTTTTGTTCACAACCCTCTATTTGTAGAAAACGTGGCAGGCGGTGGACACGTTGGGCATACAAATAATCAAGGCGCAGAACATCCAAATCCGCCAGATTACTTCCCAGAGAAAACGTGTCGTGAATTATCTTGTATTGTACGTCCAGGGAGTGAGGCTGATTGAACATGTCTTTCGATTCCATATGTTCAAGCAGGGAATTGAAAATCTCTACGGCGGATAGTTTTTTCAAGAGCCGCTGAATGGAAAAACGAAAACGCCTGGAATTGTAAAATATATCGAATATCTCCTCGAATTTTTTTAAATAAACAACCTGAGTGGCTGAAAGATTATTATTGGATAGAAATTCATATGGAGGTGTGGATTGATATTGGTATCCGTATTCATTGATAAGATTATTGATTAGCGCTCCAGGTAGAAACTTTAAGAATCCCAACTGCAATTCATGTGGGCGCAAGCTACAGACCTCTTCAAAAGATTTAAGGATATCATCCAGTGTTTCTCCCGGTAGACCGAAAATAAGATCGCAGTGAATATGTATTCGTTGCGAACGGATGAGCCGATTGATTGCTGAAAAAAGTTTACTGTTATCTTGTTTTCTATGGATTGCTTCTTGAGAGGAAGGGTGGGTCGTCTGGATTCCAATCTCAAACTGGATCATGCCTTCCGGTATGGTTTCCAAAAAATCAAGCAGGTCGTCCGTTAAAAGTTCACCCACGACTTCAAAATGAAACGCTGTGTTGTTGAATTTTGAAAGCCAGCGTATCAGTTCCTTCATGTGATCTGGTTTCAAGTTAAAGGTGCGGTCAACGAATTTTATTTTTGACACTCCCCCCTTGACCAGCAAATTGATTTGATCGCGTACCGTTTGGTCGTTGAAAAACCGCACGGTCTTATCTAAAGCCGATAGGCAGAAGGAGCATAAGTAAGGGCATCCGCGGGAAGTCTCCATGTAAACCAGGCGATTTTTAAGTTGTGGCAAATCGTCTTTTGTGTAGGCAGGTATCAGTGTAGGAAGAAGGGTGCCGTAGGACTCCCAGTTTTTTGAAGTCTCGGTGGAGGGTGTATTTCCACTTATAAAATGCTCAAGAAACTCAATCCACTTGGCCTCGCCTTCCCCGGAAATAACCGTGTATTCATTCGTTGATGACATGTCAAAAGAAACTTCAGGGCCACCTATCACTAGAGTAAGGGAAGGGTCCTGTTTCTTTAATCGCTCTATGAGTTCAAGGGATTGTCTGCGGTTCCATATGTAGATGCTTATCCCCAGAACATCGGGTTTATGTTTCAGGATCTCCGCCGCGATTTTCCATATAGGTTGATTGATCACAAACTCCAGCATCCATACATGTTCATGACCAGCATTCTTTGCCGCGTTACGAAGATAGCGAACGCTCAGAGAAGAATGGATAAATTTAGCGTTGAGAGTGACGAGACCGATTGAAGGAGACATTTGAAATGTTAAATTATTTTTATGGGAAGCCTATTTTAAAGTGCTCGTGAGATTGAAGCAAGAGAGGATGTGCTGGTTGCTAATGCTGGTTTTAGCGTTTCTGACAGATTTTGCAGAAAAATGTAGAACGTGCGGATTGAGTGATTCGTTTGACAGGTGCCTTACACTTGGGGCAGGGAAGGTTTTCTCGTCCATACACGGCAAGGCTTAATTTATAGTATCCCTGGCTTCCATCGGTGCTGTGAAAACTTCGAAGTGTTGTACCACCTGCGGCGATACTCTTTTCTAAAATGTTATGGAGACATGATAAAAGACGATCCCACTGCGGTGAGGTGATAAGGCGTGCAGGGCGTTGAGGATGAATGCCTGCGGCAAACAAAGATTCGCAGGCGTATATATTGCCCACACCCGCAATACGTCTGGCATCCATGAGAAAAGTTTTAATGGATGCAGTACGGGAGTTTTTAGCACAAAACTTCATTTCCTTGCCAGTGATATCTTTACCCATAGGGTCCGGTCCCAACCCATCCAGAAGAGGGTGCCCCTGTCCCTTTGGAATCCAAAGAAGACAGCCGAAGCGGCGTGGATCGACGTAATGAAGGTAGGTGGTCGGTTCAAATTTAAATATGGCGTGGGTGTGTTTTTCAACGGGTTCAATCGAAGAATTTTGCGTGAAGCGTCCACTCATCCCCAAATGCAGTACTAACGAACCCTCTGCGGAATGAACAAGAATATACTTACCTTTTCGAGTGAGTTTAAAAACAGTTTTGCCCAGAAGGCCCTTGCGGATTTTTGTGGCAGGAATTGGGAAACGCAGGTCTCGTCTTAAGAAGCGAAGTTCCAGTAAACGTTTGTTTGAAATAAGAGGTGTCAGTGCCCGTTTCAAAGTTTCGACTTCGGGAAGTTCGGGCATAAAAGAAAATCCGTAACGGCCCCTTTTAATCAACGGGGGGCAATGTCAAAAAATGATTAAACTTGGTTTTTAGAATAGGGAAAGTTTTTTTTATTCAGTTATCGAAGTTTTTTCTTCTTCAGAGTTTTCTTCAGATATTTCCGATGGTGTTTTTGCGATAACAACCTGTGCCGGGCGAAGCACTCTGCCATTAAGCATGTAGCCTTTGACGAATTCCCGGATGACAATATTTTCCTTGTGCTCTGTGGATTCTTCCCGGGTTAACGCATCGTGAATGGAGGGATCAAATTCTTCCCCGATAGACTTTATAGGTTCAACATTTTCTTTTTGAAGAAAAGAATTGAACTGTTTAAGGATCATGTCGAGTCCTTCCTTCATACTTTTAGTGTCGGTGGAGGAAGCATCTAGAGCACGTTCAAAATTGTCGAAGATTGGAATCAGTTCTTTGAGCATGCGTTCATTCGCATATTGAGAGAACTCATTTTTTTCCCGAGTCATTCGCTTTCGAAAATTATCCGTTTCAGCTTGAAGACGAACAAACTTGTCCTTCTGTTCAGCCAATTCATCTTTCGACTCCTTTAGCAATTCTTCAGGCGATTTGATGGGCGTTGAGTCTTCAGTTGCATCGTCAGCGGATTCTTCTGTGGAAACGCCGTTTTCCTCAATAGACTCAGTAGAATCAGCCTTGTCTTCGGTGGACTTATTGATCTTGATATGTTTCTTTTTCTTGCTCATAGGGTCTTTTGGAACTCCAATTTTCTTTCGGATAGCAGTTCTGAAACTTTTTTAGCGGTATGATTAACAATAGTAATAATATTTTTATAATCCATGCGTTTTGGCCCGAATACGGCAATGGTTCCCATTTTATCGTTGTCGAGACCATAGTTGTTGGCGATCAGGCTACATCCATTCATTTCCTCTTCACTGTTTTCTTCCCCGATGAGCACTGTTAATCCGTCCTGCTGGAGGCAGAGGTCTAGTAGTTTGATTAATTTTGATTTTTCTTCAAGAGTTTTAAATAAAGTTTTTATTTTTTCAAGATCAGTAGTGAATTCGGGTTGGTCCAGGAAATTTAATGTTCCCTCAACCAGCAAGTTTCCGTATTCATCTTCTTCATCAAAAATTTGAGCTGAAAGTTCCATGGCGCGTTTAGTGAGCTGATTGTAATGTTCTCGTTCATTTCTGATGCGGTGAAGCAGTTCATGGCGAATTGTTTTAATTGTTTTTCCACTGAACTCTTCATTAAGGTATTTGGATATTGATGTGAGTTGTTCCTGCGTTACATCACTTTCAATAGGAATAATTTTATTTTGCATGACTCCCAGGTCAGAATAAAATACAGCAAGTGCCTCGCTTAAACCCACTTTGGAAAACTGGATGTGATTAAAGCGAGTATTGGAAAAACCGGGTAACATAACAAGCCCGGTTTGGTGCGAGCTTTCTGATAATTGACTGCAGGCAGTTTCCAAAACTTCATCGAAGCTTTGAACTTTGGATGTCCGTTCGGTAGGATCGGATGAAATGCCGAAATCGTCCGGAACTGGAAAATCCAGAATATGGTTTACAAAAAATCGGTACCCCTTGTCCGTTGGAATCCTACCCGCTGATATATGCGGTTGATACAAATATCCCAGCTCTTCAAGATCAGACATTACGTTTCTGATAGTGGCGGGACTTAATGTATTAAAGCGGTTTTTTGCGAGTGAAAGAGAACCGACAGGTCCGGCCTTATCAATGTAGTTATGGACAAGCTCTAATAGTACCGATTGGCTTCTCTCATCAAGTGCAGGGTTCATTAACCTATTCGATTATATTTTTAAAAGAGGGTATCGCTGTAAGCAAATTATCAAGAGGGGTATCAGTTGTCAATAACCTTGAGGTGATATTGGCAGAATAAGCTTAGAAGGAAATAACACAGAGATAGAAACCCCTGTGAAATTTAGGGGGGTTCAGTGAATCTGAAAAATTCGGATAAGAAACAGTTCTCTATCGATGGCGGTAACTCAGGCCACTGAAGAATTTATTTCAATTGTTTTACCCGTATCGAGTATGAGCAGAAGTCGTCACCAGATTCAAGTGTTGAGAGGTCGCGTTAAAGTCGAGTCCTGTCCTTTTGTCGAATACTGCAGAATCTGGTTACGCACCAGAACCAACTCGCCAACGAGGTTCATCAAGGTATCGAGCAGGTCAACATCGACACGGATACTCGAATCCGCCACACCGCGCTTATCTCCGGCGCGGCGAGAAGGAGTTTATGCGCCACCCGCGCCAGCATCTGGTGTGTCACTGCGTCTCTCTTCAACCACCGGCGCGGCAACTGCTTCTGGCGCCGGGGCTTCTTCAGGTGAAGAGGCTATTTACCCAGAACATCGTCTCTTACCGATTCTGCGATTGCGGCGGCTTCCCTAATCATGTCGTCAGGGACAGCCAACTCCTTCAACGTTGCTACAAAATGTTCCATTACGGAGTCTACATGGCTGTCATTCAATCCGTTTTCGACCAGCTTCGCATGAGCGGATTCCAACGATTTACCGCCATAACTTGTTTTAGCGCCAAATGCGTAAGTCAAAAACTGGCGCATTTTTTCTTTTTGTTTTTCCATCGGGATGCCTTCGAAAAACTTATTGATCCCGGTATCGGCCAACACCTTGGCATAAAAAATTTCTACAGCTTTTGCGACTGCAACCGTCCCACCGATTCTTGCAAACAAGGAATCAATGATGGCATCGTTTTCGCTCATCTTAAGATTCTCCTTCAGATCTACTTTTTGTTAAGAGGAAATCTGCTTCTGCAAACAACTCAGATCATTTTTAAAAACTATTAATTTTCCCTCACTAATCCAGATAGTTGCTGAAGCGGGAAGAAAATTATTTAAAAGGTATAATTACCGTAGCAGTACATTGTTTCATCGTTGCGTGTCAACAGGTATATTGGGAATTCAGGGTAGTGGCAGTATAAGTGTTTGAAAAATAAAAGTTATCAGGATAAAAAAGGTGCTTATTTTTTTGCGAATCAGGACACATCAGCCCCACTCTTTCAAGATCAAATTTTCTGAAAAAGAGGGCCAGTTTTCCTGGTTAATCAGCTTTGAACAGACTCATAGTTTTCTGGATATCTCCGGCAATTTTACTCGGTCCAGTTGCCGCTTCGATGGGAATGGAAGGCACTGCCAAGCACAGCAATAATTTGTAGAGGAAAATACCCTGTTGTTCAGGAGGATGGTTTTAAAGAACCAATTGAGTTCCGATTCCTTCTTCTGTGAACAGTTCGAGCAGGAGGGCGTGCTTGATGCGTCCGTCTATGATGTGGGTTTTGTGAACGCCGGCCCCGAGAGTGTCGAGACAGCAGGTGACCTTGGGCAACATTCCATCGCTGATGACTCCGGATTTGATCAGCTTGTTTGCTTCCTTGCGCGTGAGTTCCGATATGAGGTTTCCGTTTTTCCGCTGGACTCCTTCCGTGTCTGTCATCAGGACCAGTTTCTCGGCTTGAAGTGCTGAAGCGATTGCAGCGGCAACGAAATCGGCATTGATGTTCAGTGTCTCCCCTTCTTTTCCCTTTCCGGTTGGGGCAATGACAGGGATGAATTCGTTCTGGTCGAGTACATTCAATATCTTCGGATTGACCCTGGTGATTTCACCGACCAGTCCCATGTCGATAATCTCTGGTCGGTCTGTTTCCGGAGAATGTTTGACTCGCTTGTGTTTTTTTGCGTTGATGAGGTCGCCGTCTTTTCCTGAAATACCCACTGCGTTGCCGCCATGACGGCTGATGAGTGACACGATCTCTTTATTAACTTTACCGCCGAGTACCATTTCCACCACGTCAATCATGTCCTTGTTGGTGATTCGCTGTCCATCGACAAATTCAGATTTGATACCCAGTGCCGACAGAGTTTGGCCAATTTGCGGTCCGCCGCCATGGACAATGATCGGGTTGATCCCGGTGTACCTCAACATGACGATGTCTTGCGCGAAGCTTTCCTTCAATGCTTCAGAGACCATGGCATTCCCGCCGTACTTGATGACCACCGTTTTCCCGTAAAAGGATTTGATGAAGGGAAGGGCTTCGAGCAGGGTTTCGGCTTTTTGGATACGTTTTTTCATTAGAGGCATCAGAGGATGTAGCGGCTCAGGTCTTCATTCTGAATAATGTTATCCAGTTTTATACGAACCTTCTCCGCATCGAGAATTATTGTTTGCCCGGCTAGGTCGGGCGCATCGAAAGAGATGTCTTCGAGCAATTTTTCGATGACTGTTTGCAGTCGTCGTGCTCCTATATTTTCGGTGCGTGTATTGACGGTTGCAGACATTTGTGCGATTTCCTGAACGGCATCATCAGTGAACTCCAGTGTGACCTTTTCGGTGTTGAGCAGAGCGATGTATTGTTTGATGAGTGCGTTATCCGGCTCTGTGAGGATACGGACAAAATCTTCTTGAGTGAGAGAGTCTAACTCAACTCGTATAGGGAATCGGCCTTGAAACTCTGGTATGAGATCCGAGGGTTTGGACGAATGAAATGCTCCCGCCGCGACAAACAGGATATGGTCTGTTTTGACAATGCCATAACGGGTGTTGATGGAAGAACCTTCCACGATAGGTAACAGATCTCGCTGGACGCCTTCGCGTGAAACATCGGGACCTTGATTTCCTTGTCGTCCGGCAATTTTGTCAATTTCATCAATAAAAATGATACCGCTTTTTTCCGTCCGTTTCAAAGCTTCCTGAGTGGCTTTGTCATGATCAATCAGTTTATCTGCTTCCTGCCGACAAAGAATTTTGAAGGCATCGGGAACTTTCATCTTTTTTGTTTTGCTTTTCTTGGGCATGAGGGAACCCAACATATCTTTAATGTTGCTTCCCATGTCCTCCATACCGCCGCCAAAGACTTCCATCATGGGGCCGGAGCTTTCCTGGATATCAACTTCAACCATACGCTCATCAAAGCGTCCTTCTTTAATGTAGGCGGCAAATTTTTCGCGGGTGTTTTCGTAATGTTGCTTTCCCAGAGGATCTGTAGACGGGGCGGCATCTTTGGGATGGCTTTGCCCCGGAGGCGGCGGCAAAAGCAGGTCGATCAACTTTTCTTCAGCCAGAGCACGGGCTTTCTCCCGGACATCTTTTTCCATTTCCTCTTTCACCATGTTTTTGCTGAGTTCTACCAGGTCGCGTACCATGGATTCAACATCGCGTCCAACGTAACCCACTTCGGTGTATTTGGAGGCTTCAACTTTAATAAAAGGTGAATTGGCGAGTTTGGCCAGTCGCCGGGCTATTTCTGTTTTACCCACGCCGGTCGGGCCTATCATCAGTATATTTTTTGGAGCGACTTCGTCACGGATATTTTCGTCTAATTGTTGGCTTCGCCAGCGGTTTCGCAGGGCAATCGCCACTGCCCGTTTGGCTTTCTCTTGCCCGACGATAAACTTGTCGAGTTCGCTGACAATTTCTTTTGGCGTCAAAGATTCTATAAATTCATCCCGCGAAACTTGTTGTTCCGGGGGTGCGGTTAATGAGGTTTCCATAATCTATAATTCTTCTATCGTTAAGTTTGAGTTGGTGTATACGCAGACCGACTGGGCTATATCCATGGCCTCTTCAACTATTTCCCGTGCGCTGAGGTCAGAGTGCTTGAGTAGGGCTCTCGCGGCCGATTGAGCGAACATGCCTCCCGAACCGATAGCGAGTATGCCATCGTCTGGCTCGATAACATCACCGTTCCCTGAAAGGAGGAACGAATGTTCTTTATCGGCCACAATCAGCATGGCCTCAAGGCGGCGCAGTAACTTATCGGTGCGCCAGTCCTTTGCTAATTCTACAGCAGACCGGGGCAGATTCCCCTGAAACTTTTCAAGCTTTTCTTCAAAGCGGGCGAATAAGGAGAACGCATCTGCCGTGGCTCCGGCAAATCCGCCGATCACCTTATCACTATACATACGCCGCACCTTGTTTGCGGAGTGTTTCATAATGGTATTGCCAACGCTGACCTGACCATCACCGCCCATGGCAAACTGGCCTTTATGTCTCACTGCGATAATAGTTGTGCCACGTATCATAATAGATATCCGTTTACAATCAGGGTTTGTTTGAATAATTTTCCTACTTTATAACAACTGCTGTGGAATGACCAGAAGTTCCTGATTTCTTTCTTGCCCTGGGGTGAGCCTTGTCATAGGTTTCCGTTAGCCGGTCGATAGTGAGGTGTGTATACTTCTGAGTTGTAGAGAGGCTGGCATGTCCTAGCATTTCCTGAATCGCCCGCAAGTCGGCTCCCGCTTCCAGCATGTGAGTGGCGAAGGTGTGACGCAAGGAGTGAGGAGAAATATTTTCCGGGAAATTGTTGGTTCGTATGTATTGACTGATTATTTTTCGCACACCACGAACCGAAATGGACTGACCGCGCTGGTTCAAAAATAGTGCTGATGGCGGTGGCTCAACCTTTTTGTTTTTTATGTATTTTGTTCGAAATTGTAAATAGGATTTAAGTATCTCTGTGGATTGTTTGCCAAGCGGCAGTATCCGCTCTTTCTTCCCCTTGCCTAGGACCTTTACGTTCCTCTGTTCCAGTTTTAGGTCGTCTGGTGATAATCCAACCAGTTCGCTTACGCGGATTCCCGTTCCATAAAACATTTCCAGAATGGCCCTGTCGCGGGTGCCGGGGAATGATTCGGGTTTTGGCAGTTCCAGCAGGCGAAACACTTCATCAACCGACAGGTGAGAGGGAAGCTTGTTTATTTTCTTTGGGACGGGGATAGTTTTTGCAACGTTGGTTTTAATGTATCCCTCACGACAAAGAAACTTGAAAAAGGAACTCAGTGTGGATAACTTTCTTCCCATGGAAGTGCCCGAATTGGATTTCTCATATAACCGACTCATGAATGATCGCAGGGTCAATCGGTCGACTTGATCGATTTGAATTTCAGAGTTGTTGCAGGCATGTCCCGTTTCCAGCAGAAAGGCTTCAAACTGGGTGAGGTCGTTCAGATAGGCGGAAACTGTGTTTGGGGACGAATTTTTTTCGCCGATCAGGTATTTTTTGAATTCCTCGACAAGTTTTTTCAAGACACAACTCCTTTTATATCAATGTATAAGGAATCCAGGGCAAAGTCAAGACGGTATTGGACCTGGTTTTCGTGTGGGCAAGAAAGATTCTTTTTTTGAAATGAACAGCATCGCTACAAGCGGATGGGGTATCCTATGCAAAGTGTTAGTTTAAAAAATGCTAAAAGCTACGGGGAGTAAAAAACCACTGGTGGGATTTACGGTTTTGATTTGCATCTAACCTAAGAGACAACATTTTTATTCAGGAATCGTTATGAACACTGATGAACAAATCCGAAGGGCACAGGAAAATTTCAGGACCATTACCGAGCTTAGCGAAAAGCTTGAGATTTTGACCGAGCATGTCGAGTCACGCAAGGAAGCCCTTGAAGAGGAAATAGATGAAAGCCTTAACGAGGCCATTAGCAACGCACGCGATTGCCTGGAACGCATTCAGGAAAATATAGAACCCAGACTTGAGAACATAATCCGAGAGAGGCTGGACATCTTAAAAGTAAAGATGGACCGGTTTACCGAGGAAGGACTCGATGCACTTCATAAGGAAGTCGACAAACTAACTCCTCTTCTGACGCAAAAGGTTTTGGAGGAAGTTGATGGGCTGGTCGAGTCGAAATTGATTATGGCTCGAAATGAATTATCTCAGACTGTAGACCAAAAGGTACAGACGGCTTTATCCGGGAACAATAAGGAAATGGAAAAGAAATTTTCTGTGTTGCGCAGGATCGGTTTCGCGGCTTTGGGTATTTCTTTAGTGGCCCTGGGAACTGCCTTGTCAGCAATCCTATGAATAGACCTCAATATTTTTCAGGTAACAAGCCAGAAGAGGAAAAAGAGCAGGAGGCAGGAAAGAACAACCTGCCAGCCAAACCCGAATTCGGGACCAGTAAAAAGGATAAGTACGGTGCAGGCGCACAGGACGATAAACGCGATGACTTTGCGAATACTCTGCTTTATTACGGGTTTTACATGGATGGAGTCGGGGGAGGGGTCTTGTGTGGAGCGCTCATCCGCAGAATCATTCATTGGGCGGTCAGGTAAACAATTTTTTCATTTCGTCAACGATTAAAATATCCTCTACTTCAGAGAAAATATCCTGTGCTGTCATCGTAGGGCTTTCTTCTAAAAAATCCATTTCATCAGAAGGTGCAGTCTCTTTAAATGAAAGCCTCGGGTAGGAACTGAGGTAATCCTGGATATCCTGAATAAGAAAAGAATCCCTTATTTCCTCAATGAAATGGTCCAGCACTTCTTCAAGCTTGTCCACTTGCTCGAAGACTCCCTTGTAGTTCTCATTGATCGTAAGGGTGTAGCTCAACTGGAGCGCGCGGTTTCCCTGGGGAATAGAGTTAGTCTGATTTTCGTGGACACTATCGGGGTACAAGAACTTCAGTTTATTGTGCGCTGTTTTTAACTGGTAGTAAAGTAGCGCAAATTTCTCCCCGATGAGAAATGCCAAACCATCTTGAACTCCTTGCAGTTCAGTGATGCTCAACGCTTCTTCACAATAGCCCTTGATCTTCTCAGAATTCATGCAACGCCCCCGGCCCTGGCGAAAGACCTGAAAACATGGCCAATTGGAAAATATGCTCTACGAATAGACAACCATTATTCTCATATTTGAACAGATGTAAACACTAATTTGAGAATACTCTGTTGATGCCTGAGTATGCCCTGATAAAGCAATAAGTTAGATTGGTTGTGAGGTTAATGAAAAGACTGTGGAAAGTAAAACCGGGCGCATCGGAATGCCAGTTCTCTTGTCAGCGCATGAATGAAAGACTCGTTTCCTTTGACGGGTCGAATGTGAATGAAACGCATTCCCGCCAAACGCGCGCCTCCATCTGTGAGAAAATTGTCGCCGATCATGCAGACCCTGTTGGGGTCATCCAGACGAAGAAAGTTTTTCATGGCCATCTCGAATCCGCGTCGGTCGGGCTTGGGCGGGACATTTTTTACGATGGAAATATTTTTGAACTGGTGAAACCTGTCTTCACAGGCGTTGGTGTAGATTGCTACTTTGAGTCCGCTATCGACCAACTTATCAACATGAGCAACGACTTCAGGCGGAAACTCACGCACATGATGAGAGCCCAATGTTCCATCGGCATCAATCAAGACACCTTGAACGCCATCTGTTTTTAATTGGTCGACAGGCACTTCGATAAAACGGTTAACAGCCATATAAGTTTCAAGTAAGTGGGGGCGAAACGGCAGTGATAGAAATCGCAGAACTTTGGCCAAAGTCAAACCTTCGCGAGATACGGGTTCATCCACTGGGGCAGGTGCTGACATTGGACAGGCTTAAAAGGTTTTTATGATGGGACTGCAACGAAAGCTGATTATCACCAGAGGATGAGAGGATATCAAATAAATTTTTAATCCTCTCCTCAGCAAAATATTTAAGGCGCTCCGGTTCGCGGCTACTCAATTTACTTCTTCGCATGTGTCGTCATTCTACGAACTTGTCATCAACTTTTATTATCAGGGGGCCGACATATAACAGAGGGATCAATTGTAGTAGTTTGGGTGCGGGATATTCCTTTCTCGGTATTGTTTGTCGAATTTTCAATATAAATTACTATTATTGTACGGAAAAACAGAGGTTTTTATAATTATGTTGCAGTTATTAGTCCAATAATTTTAGTAGCTTGGAAAGTAGATTCCCTCAAAAGAGGTATTTACTCTTAGCGTGATACTGGTATTTGGTCCGGTGGACAAAATGTGAGTTTGTTCAAATTAAATCGACCCCTCAATCATCGTGCGTGGTGCCGAAGGCCAGCTCCACTAGATTTCTCCCCGGAAATGACCGGATTGAACCTTCCTGAAAAGCACACAGATTCATACCTTAATTGATATTGACAAAAATAGTAATTTAAATACAATACAGCATCCTAATCAGGAGATCACTGGGCGGGTGTGTCTTTGTGTCGCTTTGCGTGATGCGCCCATAAATACCAAAAATACAATGTATAAGTTTGACCTTGTGAGGTCATTTTCGAATTAATAAATTATTTTTATATCCATCAACATTAGATAAGCAGGAGACTTAAATGCAAATCACCGGCATGCTCTGGGGCAGGAAGTTGCTGGACCTTGTTGAATATCCTCATTCTGAGGTGCGGGGTCCGGAACTGAGTGTCGATGGCATCAAAGAGATGATCAAAAAACACGGCGAAGTTTTTATCAAGCCCGTATTCAAAGGCGGTGTTGGTAAAAAAGGAAAATCCGGACTCATTGGACGCGCCAAAAACATCACTGAGGCGCTCAAAGAGAAGGAGCGACTCTATTTCGCCGAACACAAAGTAGAAAATACCGTTTCCAAGTCAGATGGCGTGACCTACGAAGCGGCGGTTCCGGCGGATCACGAAGTCTATTTTTCAATTTCAGACAGCACGGTGTACCGGGCGCCGATCATGACACTGACTCATCATGGCGGGGTAGACATCGAAGAGCTTCCGGAAAGTAAAATCGCGGTCGTGCCGTTCGACCCGCTGACTGGACTTAAGGCTTTCCATGTTTCCAACGCTTTGGTTGGACTGGGTGCGCCGTCGGAGATTATCAGTCCGCTGGTGCAGAATCTTCCAAAATTGTGGGACCTGTACAACAACTACGGAATGACTATGCTTGAATTGAACCCGATCCGCATGAGGCCGGGTAAGGGTGGACGCTACGCGCCCATCGCCTGCGATTTCAAGTGCGCGTTCGATCAGGACGATCCGGCCTGGAAACGCCTGGAACTGCCATCGCATGTTTTCGCGTCTGACAACACTGAATTCGAGCAGGAGATTAATCAGCTTCGCACCTATCAGGGGCAGAGCGATGTATATGTCATCAATGACAAGGGGAACATTACTGCGCCGACGTTTGGCGGTGGCGCCAACGCCATGGTTACTGAACTCCTTGGCGAAGCGGCGACCATTTCCTCTGACTTTGGCGGTAACCCCCCGTACGAGAAGATGAATGAAATTTCGAATATCACTTTCAAGTACTGGCTTGAGCAGTCAAACGTTTTGTTCATTATCGGTGGTAAGGCGAATAACACGGATATCTATGAAACTTTCCGCGCTATCGGTGACGGACTCAGGGCATTTTTTCAGAGCAACGGACCCAAACCGCTGTTTGTTGTAGTCGGTCGTGGTGGACCCAATTTGATTCGTGGAATGGCTTATTTGCGTGACATCCTGGAGTCGTTAGGAATCCCCTATCGTTTCTTTGGGCACGACAGCGCTATGTCTGAGGTCATAAACTACGCTATGGATATTAATAAATGGATGATGAATGGTGGCAAGGAAGAGATTGCGGCCAAAATGAACATCAAATAAATTCAATCAATCTATCAGAAGTGGAACTGGAGGATATGAATAATGCATAAGCAAGGTGTGGGGGAATTCCCCTACTATGTGGGTATCAATTCACTGAGCGATCTTGCCACCAAGGATGATAAGGTGGTTGTTCTCAATATACTGGGGAAAGAAAGTTCCGGAGTCACCCCGATCAGTAATGACTACTCCGGCGGCAACATCGTGTTTGGAACGGGGCCGGGAAAGTCGGGTAAGTCTCTCACCACCAAGACCGGGAAAATTCCAGTTTACAACTCCATTAAAGAAGGACTGGCCGCGGGACACAAGTTCAACACGGTGGTCATATACCTGCCGCCCTCTGGCGTGAAAGACGGTATTGCAGAAGCGGTGAGGGAAAATCCCGATCTTAAAAAAGCTATTATTCTCACCGAAAAAGTCTCAGTTAAAGATTCACGCATCATGCGTGCCATCTGCCAGACCAACGGCGTTGATCTTTTCGGCGGCAACTGTCTGGGACTGGCCGACTCATGGAATCACGTCCGTCTCGGTGGAGCGCTCGGCGGAAGCCATCCTGAGGAGTCGCTCATTAAAGGATCGGTCGCGCTTTTCTCAAATTCCGGAAACTTCACCACCACTATCGCGGTTTATCTGGCAACAGCAGGGTGGGGGACGACTACCTCGGTGTCCAGTGGTAAGGATGTTTACATCCAATACGGACCTAAAGAGTTTCTCTACGCATTGGACAGGGATGATCGTTCGCAAGCCGCTGTTATGTACAGTGAGCCGGGTGGATATTACGAGAAAGATATAAAAACTGATAAGCCGTTGGTCGCCTGCGTGGTGGGCCGATGGAAAGCCAAGTTGAGCAAAGCTTGCGGTCATGCAGGATCGCTGGCAGGTTCCGGCGATGACGCTATCGCCAAAGAAAAATGGTTCATGGAATACTTTGGTGTCGATAGTATTTACACACCGGATAATCCGGTTGCTTCCAAAAAGGGCGCACTGGTGACCAACATCGCGTACATTCCGGAAGCGTTGACGGCGGTTATGAAACTGAACGGCAAAGAGCCAGACTTCGCGCCGAAGGGCAGTTTGTCTCTCAAAAGTTGGTTTGGTAACAATCAGGGACTGGACTTGCCGAAGGAGTTGGATACGCCAGTGGTTGAAGCGATCTCTCCTTACAATGAACAAATCGCCGCACTCGATAAACAGGTGGGTGCCCAGTATCGGCGAGAAACTCTCAAAGATGCCAGTGGCGCTTCGATGATGGACCCTAAAACCCAGGTGTCCAAAATTCATCAGACCTCTATTCTCGATGCGTCCACAAAAACCTTCGAAGCTAATCTGGTATTTGCGTTATGTCGCGAGTATCCGAGTGAGTATGGTGAAAAAATTGCTAACATTGCGCTCAACGCGCACGTCAATCAACATGGGCAAGCTACTCTTGCGGCGGCGGAAGCTTCGCGCGAAGCGGGTAACTCACCCAATACGGTAGTCTCAGCCGCAGTTGCCATCGTTGGTAAAAGGACGGTTCAACCTGCGATGGATGCCGCCAAAGCGCTGCTGGAATTATTCCAGTTCACGAAACTCACAGACGTGGCCAGTGATTTCGATTACGCGGAACAACTGAAAGCCGCGTCAGCGCATAAAGATGTTTTACTCGCCGGTAGCGATGATCACTGTGCCGGCAAGATGTCAGCTTGCCTCAGTCAGGGCACACAATCGGTATTCATAAAATTCCTGCTGGACTTCGCTAAACAAGAAGGGGGGACACCTTCTACAGACGCGATGATGGCCGCTATCTGGACAACGCTTGGCTGGAAAGGTATGAGGTCAAAGAAAATCACCCGAGACACCATCATCAGGCTCCCATGGTACTCCCGCATCTATAGCACCATCGTAGGTGTTGCCGCTTCTGCGGATAAACATGGCGAAGACAGTTTATGCGGAATCAAGCTTGAAAAGCTGGTTCCTGAATTCTCGTTCACCCGAACGGCGTTTTTGGCAGTTATGGGACGAGAGCCTTCTGATGACGAGTTGTTCGAGTTCCAGGTTCTGCTCGGACTCATCATCACCAACGGACCTGGCACAATTTCCGCGCAGGGTTGTAAGGGCGCAGTGAGCGCAGACGGTCCGGAAATGCCCGGTCGTGTGCAGGTGAACAAGGCGTTCATCGGATTCCTTACTCATACCGGATTCGCCCACGGCGGCAACGGATATGAAGCGGCGGCATTCCTTATCGAACAGTTCAAGGATACGAGCCTCAAAGCGGCTGATGATGCGAACCATGGTCTCGACCTCGATGCGATGGCCCTGGAGTATTCCAAGAAGTACAAAGACTATAAAGCCACTCAGAAAGCTGTCGGCAATCTGGAATACGCCAAAGTGCCTTGTATCAACCATCCCATTTTTAAAGGGAAAGATGTCAATTTTGATCCGCGTGAAGAGTTTGTTCGCAAACTGTTCGAAGATAAGGGTATCAACAACGTGTTCCTTGATTATTACCATTCAATCGTTAACGCAATGTTCAAAGCCAAAGTCAGTAAGAACGTTTACTGTGTGAACATTGATGCGGTAATCGCCGTTATATTGCTGAAGATGGTATGGGGTGAGTACAGGGAAGGCAAACTGGCTGAAGAGGATGTAGAAACATCCAGCTTCGCCACCTTCTTGTTCGGCCGCATGATCGGTTGTGCCGCCGAGATCGACGACCACACCTACCGTGGCAAGAACATGGATACCCGCACACCTGCGAGCAAATGTTCGTACGTAGGATGATTTAATAGAATATGAAAAGCCCTTTCCCGGTTTTCCGGGAAGGGGCTTTTTTTTATTTGGAACCACGGGCGAACGCAGATAAACACAGATGAAAATTTGAGAAGAGACAGGTCTTGAATAATTCCTCTCCTCTGGAGGGAGAGGGGGTTTTAGATCTGCCCTTATCCGTGGCGGAAGGGTTTTGCTTTTCCCGATCTTGGTCAGTGATATCTTTCCACTTCGAAGCGGTGCATTTCATAGGGGGCGTTTTTCGGGATGTCGCCTTTTTTCAGGCAAAGGTCGATTTGTCTTTGTACGGTGTCTATTCCTTCCAGGTCGGGTAGCAGGATTCCCTGCATCCCTTTATATTTTACCGACAAACCATATCGTTGCGGGTTGAGCTGGTCTGCACTATCAATGGGTTCCAGCGGGGTGAGCACATCGACGGAAAACTGAAGTGACTTCAGTTCGTTACTCGTTATCGCTTTGAATCTGGGGTCGCGTGTCGCCGCACTGACGGCGTTGTGGATAATTTCATTTGCCAGATTATCCTGATTTGGGGTGACGGTTCCTATACATCCGCGCAACTCAAGGTTCTTTTTCTTTTTTATGGATACAAAGGCTCCTGACTGGCGATCCATTCCATCGGGAATGGGAGAGGGGCAGGCAAGGGGTTTTCCTTCTGCGAGGAAATGGCGAACCGCCTGAATAGCCAGTTTGACATAAGGATGAGTTTCCATGCGCATTTCTCAAATTCACGATGCTGATTATAATGTATGTATCTCGAAACTTGAATGCAAGGGAGAAGAACAGGAGGGTTTTAAGTCAGATCAGGATCGGACTGCCGCGTGACGTTCGTAAATATAGTCGGCGACTGCATCAAATGATTTGTAGTATTCCGGTTGCGGGAATGTGACCGCTCTGATGGATGACTTTGCTCGTTCAATATAATCGCGCGCGAGGTCCAGGGTGTACTCTACGGATTTTGTTTCCCGCATGCGTTCCAGCACATAGTCGAAATCTTTTCGTGTGATGTTTTCGTTTTTAACGAAGCCTTCAATTTCTTTTTTGAGGGAACGGTTGGCGTTTTGATACAGGTGAAGCAGGGGCAGAGTGACATGTCCTTCCTGGAAATCATTTCCAGGAGGTTTGCCCAGAGTATTTTCTTCGCTGTCGTAATCCATTGCGTCATCCATCAACTGGAACGCCATGCCGAATTGCGTACCGAAATCGACCAGCGCTTTTTCCTGTTCGGGGTTGGCTTCTGAAAGCAGGGCGGCCAACTCGCAACTGACTGACATCATAGACGCTGTTTTGCGGTGAATGACGTCCAGACAATGCTCTTCGGAGACGGATAACTTGCGGGCTTTGCTGTATTCCATGATTCCGCCTTCAACCAGTAGTTTGGTCGCTTCTGAGACCGCATTGATGATTCGCGAATCGCAGTCCGAGGCCAGCATTAGTATGGATCGGGAAATCAGAAAATCACCAACAAGGATACTCGCATCACTTCCCCATTTGGCGTTTACCGTTTGGCGTCCACGTCGGACGGTTGTTTCATCAACTACGTCATCATGGAGTAGAGTGGCAGAATGGATGTACTCGACCACGCAACCGTGGCGGATGACTCGTTCATCTATCTCCCGACCGCAGAGCTTGGTTCCTATCATCAAGATAAGTGGTCGCACACGCTTGCCACCGTTTTTCAGGAGATAGTCTCCTATGCCCGGTATCAGCGGAACATCTGACTGATAATTCTTCTGAATCGAACGCTCTATTCGCGCAAGATCATCTTTAAAAAGCCGTGTGACGTCGTTAAAATCCATAAGAAAACTTACACCCAAGAGTGGCTGAGAATTCAGGGAAAATATCTGTCAGATTCCCCATAGTAGACTGATTTTCCTGTACTTTATGATATGGGAAGGTCTTATTTTTAGGGGAAATTGACTG
>CAJWQP010000014.1 GCA_913045445.1 uncultured Nitrospina sp.
TGGTGGTGGAAAATTCCGATGGCAGTCTGCTGGGTGCCAAGTCGCGCGGGTGGACTAAAAGCAAAATCCCTGCCCTGCCCGTTGGTGGTGAAGATCTGCCGGATGCGTTGAAATCCCTCAACGGTTACTGCGCACACACTGCCCAGACCAACCTAATCCAGAACGTAATGGATAGGTCTCTAACTAATGGATTTTACAGAAATATTTCACCGTCTGTTCGGTCCGAAATGGCTGTGCCTATCATCTACGGGAACAGTGTGATTGGAATCATCAATCAAGACCATTTCCGCGAAAACTATTTCACGGTGGAGCATAGGCGAATTGTTCAGATCATCGCCAGCCTCATCAGCCAGAAGGTTCACAATCTGATGCAGATTCAGGAACTGAAGCAAGAGATCTCACAACTTCGTCAGGATGTTGAATACCGTGACCCAAAAGTTTCTTCATACTATTTTGGTAACGTCATCGGACGCAGTAAGACCATTCATCATCTGGTCGACCGAATCAATACCGTTGTGGAGTCCGTTTGCAACCGCATGCTGAAATGGGACAGTTCGCAATCCAAAGAAGCCAATATGGGGCTCCCTTCACTGCTCGTCCACGGCGAAACCGGTACCGGAAAAGAATTTTTCTTCAACAATATTTACTCGCGCATAACGGAAATCTTCCAGCAGAAAAGAGGAAAGAACTTCAAGTTGATGCTGAGGAAAACCAATATCGCCGCCTACAGCGGGGAACTCACCTACAGTGAATTATTCGGGCATAAAAAAGGAGCCTATACGGGAGCCGAGTTCAATCGGCAGGGTATCCTTGAAGAAGCCAATGGCGGAGTTGTTTTCCTGGATGAGATAGGTGACGCCGACCCCAAGACCCAGGTTCAGCTCCTGCGGTTTCTTGATACCGGAGTTTTCATGCGTCTGGGCGAAAACCAGCCCAGATATTCCCGCATCTTTCTAATCGCCGCGACCAATAAAAATCTGCGTGAAGAAATTGATGCAGGCCGGTTCCGTGAGGACCTGTACCACCGCTTGAACGCGTTGAGCTTCCGCATCCCTTCCCTCAATGAAAGACACGAAGATATCTCCGATCTGGCGACCCATTTCCTTGGCATCCTGTTTCAGGCCTACAAAAAGGGGAATCCTGAAGAATCCCTGCCCCATCTGGAAAAAGTAGCTATCGATTACCTGGCCCAGCATAAATATCGCGGCAACGTACGCGAGCTGAAAAATATTTTAATGCGAGCCATGATGTTCCGCAAAGGATCAATCATCTCCCTGGGCGATGTGATGGAAGCCTGCCAATCTGAGAATCCAGTACCAAAGGAAACCATTGAACTACCCGAATCGAATTATATCGATTCGATTCTAGATCAGCTGGAATCCGGCAAAGGGGATTTCTGGTCGCAGGTTCACCGGCCCTTTAAAAGGAACCGATTGACGCGGGATACCGTGAAAAAGGTCATTCAAACGGCCCGCAAAAGATATCAAGCCAACCTGCCAGGTCTGGCCATTAAATTAGGCGCTTGCGCCGGGCATTATCAAAATGACCCTGAAGAATTAAAGAAATTCACCAGTTTCAAGAACTTCCTGTATAAAACCGTAAAAATCAGTGCCCCGAACTGACTGTATAAATTTATTATGGTGGACGATACCTTCATTTATTGCTAAACTTCTACTCCTAAGCGTACGTTATAGGTGTCGTCCCTGCACACCGGGGACCTGCATTGTACCTCACGAAACCAACCAAACTTGAAGCGGAGTTGTTTTGTCCGTTCAGTAAAACAAAATTATAAATTCTACAACTATTCATTCCTTAAGGAGATCCCCTCTATGAGTTCTGCCCTCGTTGCCGAAAAATTTAAAGTCAAAGACATATCCCTTGCCGATTGGGGCCGGCAGGAGATCATCATCGCCGAAAACGAAATGCCGGGACTGATGGCTCTTCGTAAAAAATATGGAGAATCAAAACCTCTCAAAGGGGCGCGAATCGCAGGCTCCCTTCATATGACAATCCAGACGGCGGTCCTCATCGAAACACTGATCGACCTGGGTGCGGAAGTTCGCTGGGCCTCCTGTAATATTTTTTCCACACAAGATCACGCGGCGGCGGCAATAGCTAAGGAAGGCATCCCTGTTTTTGCCTGGAAAGGTGAAACGGAAGAAGAATACTGGTGGTGTACCGCGCAAACCCTGTTGTTTGAGGACGGACCCAACATGATTCTCGATGACGGCGGTGACCTCACCGCTTATGTTCACGAAAAGCACCCGGAACTGCTCGCGAACATCAAAGGCGTCACAGAGGAAACCACCACAGGCGTTCATCACCTCTACAAAATGATTGAAGACAAAACGCTAAAACTACCGGCCATAAATGTTAATGACTCCGTGACCAAATCGAAATTCGATAACCTCTACGGTTGTCGAGAATCACTCGCTGACGGAATCAAACGCGCGACCGATGTCATGATAGCGGGTAAAGTAGTCGTCGTGGCTGGTTATGGCGATGTCGGTAAAGGTTGCGCCAAATCAATGAAAGATCTCGGCGCTAGGGTAATCATCACGGAAATAGACCCCATCTGTGCCTTGCAGGCGGCTATGGAAGGCTACGAAATCACTACAATGGAAGAAGCGGTCAAAGAAGGAAACATTTTCGTGACCACAACAGGATGTAGCGACATCATCCGTATCGAACATATGGAAGCCATGCAAAATGACGCTATCGTCTGCAACATAGGCCATTTTGATGTCGAAATTCAGGTGGAAACTTTGAACAACTTTCCTGGCATCAAAAAACTGGAAGTCAAACCTCAGGTGGATAAATATACTTTCCCCGATGGACACAATATCATTCTGCTGGCAGAGGGGCGACTGGTTAATCTGGGTTGCGCCACCGGACACCCCTCTTTCGTAATGTCCAATTCATTCACCAATCAGGTATTGGCACAGATCGAATTATACGAAAATAAATACGAAATTGGCGTCTACACACTGCCGAAGAAACTGGACGAAGAAGTGGCGCGACTGCACCTTGATAAGCTGGGCGTAAAAATGACCCGCCTGACTCCAGAACAGGCCGCCTACCTGAACCTTCCAGTGGAAGGTCCTTTCAAACCGGATCATTACCGCTACTAAGTTTTTACCAGAACCAAAATAAAAGGCGTTCCTCTTAAGAGGGACGCCTTTTAAAATGCCGAAAAACCACAAAACTCATATTGAAGGACGTTCATACTGTGCCATCCTTAGAACTTGCCATAGTAAAAGTATTTCCACTTTTAGAAAAGACCTTGTCTTCAAAGTGAATGAAGCCTCCATAACAAAACCCAATTCGATATAAACCACTTTCAATATAAATAATTTTTTGAACAGATAAACGGAGTTGTATAGCGAAACTTTCGTATGGTTTCTTCTTAGTACGGTGGGCCGTTTAGCTATACAATTCTGGTTTAAATATCCTTCGGCAAATCCTAAGGATTATCCTTCAGGAAAAGGCGTATCCAGGGAATGATTTCTTCGCAGGCATCTTCAACCACCAGATGCCCGGCGTGTTCCACTTCGTGAATTTGTGCAGAGGGAAATATCTCACGCCATCTTTTCAGGAAATGGCGATTAAAACAGAAATCCTTCATCCCCCATACGATCATAATGGGCAGGTTGTTAAATTGCCGTAAATTATTTTCGATATTTTGCACCACCGGATAACTTTCAGCAGTAGACTCCATAGGAATATCCTGAACGAATCTCAGGTTCGCTATCCGATTTTCAAAGGTGTCATAGGGTGCCAGATAACCTGCCCTCACCTGCTCTGTCAAAAGCTCCTTGTGCTTTAACCCGAACGCTAATACTCCCTTAACAAAAGCGTTAAAATAACGGATTGCAATAGGGCCGATGAATCGCTTTCTGCATATTTCTATACGAAAGGGCATGTGTTTAGAAAGGAAGGCGGCCGCATTGAACAATACCAGCCGTTTTATTAAATCCGGTCTGCGCACGGCGAGCCCCATACCGATGGCTCCACCCCAGTCATGCAAAACAAGTGTGATATTTTTTAGATTAAGAGAATCGACCAGCTTCTCCAAATTATCGATATGAACCGAGAGGGTATAGTTATAGTCCTGAGGTTTATCGGATAAACCACAGCCTATGTGGTCTGGCGCAATACATCGGTAGCTGTTGTTTAATCCCTGGATCAGGGTCCGGTAATAAAAAGACCAGGTAGGATTACCGTGCAGGAAGAGTAAAGTTTCCCCCTCTCCTTCATCCAGATAGTGATATTTATGCGGGTTGAGATCAAAGTAACGCGAGGTATAGGGGTAAATATCTCTGAACTGGTCCAGGTTGGTCACCATTCCACGCCCAGCATAAGACTGTTTAGACCACTCCCTATTCCCAGCAAAGCGGCCTTGTCCCCTGACTTGAGACAACCTTTTTCCACACCCAGCGCAAGGGTTGAAGGCAGGGAAGCTGACCCGGTGTTCCCCAACAACTCAAGCGTTGAAAAATCCTTTGTCAGGTCGAGTCCGAGCGTTTCATAAAGGAGCTTTCGATGCATCTGCCCTACCTGATGACAAAAGACACGACCGACATCATCGCCGTTCCATCCAAGAACTTTTTTCGTGACTTCCCAGGTTTCTCCTGCTAATTTGCAACCTTCATGCATCATCGTCTCTGCATCTGTATTCATAAGAGGCGACCATCTCTCGCTCCCCGCTCCGGTTTCGTCATTACCACGGCATAATTCATTGAATTGAGTTGCGGCTCGACCAAAACCACCCAGCAAGCGATGATTGAATTTAGATAAGTCCTTATGCACCAGAAGAACACCCGCAGCCGCAGACGCTATAGTGAGTGAAGCAAAGGAAGATTTAATATCATTTCGCGTGAGATCAGATCGGCTCAATAAATTTTCTATAGTGGTATCCACCAAGGGGCCGCCGTTTTCACCAGCAACGATCAAACCGGCACGAATCTGGCCCAACTCAATCATATTGGCAATATGTACCATGGCATTAAGTACCCCCAGGCAGGCGTTTGAAATATCGAAAGCAAGAGTGTCCGGTTGAAGATTCAGATTATGATGAACCAATGATGCGGTGGCAGGTTCAAGAAAATCGCGACAAACAGATGCGTTGATGAGACACCCAATTTCCTTCCTGTCAATCCCCGACGACTGAACAGCTTTCTCTCCGGCTTTTGAGGCAACCTGACTCGGGAAAACGCCTTTGTCCCAGAACCTCCGCTCTTTAATACCGCTCATCATTTCGAGTCTGCCGTATGGCAGTTTCAATCGATCATAAATCGGTGCCAGTCGTTGCTCCAGATCATCAGAAGTAACCACATTCTCAGGAAGATGACAGGCCAGGCCCTCAATATATACATTTTTATAATGCACCGATCTGAAATCTCCTTAATAAAAAAATAATTCACTTTTCATTATCATCAATGACCTGCATTTTGTAGTATTTCTGGTAGAGCCCGCAATTCGCCAGAAGCTGTTCATGGGTTCCTGATTCAATGATCTCACCCTTATCCAATACAATAATAGAGTGTGCGTGCTTGATAGTTGACAAACGGTGAGCGATCACAAAAGTAGTACGATGCTCCATTAAATTATGCAAGGCATTCTGCACCAGTTTTTCTGATTCAGAATCCAACGCCGAGGTCGCCTCATCAAGAACAAGGATGGGGGCGTTACGAAGGATAGCTCTGGCAATGGCAATACGCTGTCGTTGGCCTCCAGAGAGTTTAACGCCGCGCTCGCCAATGATTGTATCGTATCCTTCATCAAGATTTTCGACAAAATAATCAACATGAGCCGCCTTCGCCGCCCGCATGATATCCTCCTCTGACGCATCAGGTTTTCCATAAGCGATATTTTGCCGGATCGTATCATTAAAAAGAAATGTTTCCTGAGTTACCAGCGCAATGTTGTTTCTAACAGAACTCAATGTATACTCGGCAAGATCAATTCCATCGACAAGAATTTTTCCGAAAGACGGGTCGTGAAATCGAAACAAAAGGTCAACCAGAGTAGTTTTCCCCGCGCCACTCATGCCCACAATAGCAAGTATTCTGCCTTTCTCAACGGTAACATTAATATCATTAAGAACCTTGGCATTTCTGGAGGGATACTTAAACGAAATATTTTTGAATTCAACGGATTTTTTGAAATCGGAAAGCTCCAGAGTCCCTTCCTTGATCTTCTCCTCCTCCATGTCAAAAATAGAGAAAACCCTTTCTGCGCCCGCTAAAGATGACTGTATATTCGTATAAATTTTAAAGAGGAGACGAAGCGGCGTATACATCATAAACAGACCAACAATGAATGCGATGAAAGTTCCCTGACTCACCTGATCGGTCAAAACCTGATACCCGCCATACCAGAGAATCACCGATGCGCTTATCACACCAAATAATTCTAAAAAGGGTGAAGTGATTTCTACATATTTGACGTTCTTCTTCATCACCTTTAGAAATTCATCGCTAAAACTATTGAACTTCTTTTCTTCCACCGACTCCATCGCAAAGGCCCGCACCACTTTAACACCCGCAAAGGATTCAAGGATGGTTGAGTTGAGGTGGCCTAGAATTTCCTGTCCTTTATGGCCCAGTTTTTTCAGTTTGCGGGCAATATTTCCGATAGGCAAAATCATAACTGGAAAAACGATAATCGATATAATCGCCCAATCCCATTTAAGATAAAATATCCAACATAACAGTGCGATTAAAGTAATGGAGTTTTGAATCAACTCCTTTAGCAGTCGAGTGATCGTTGATTGCATGATGCTGACATCATTCATGATTCTCGACATCAAATGACCGGTTTCATTATCTTCAAAAAAGGTGAACGGAAGCCTGTGTATATGAGAAAATAACTGTTCTCTGACGCGGACCACCAATTCCCATGAAATTCCAAATATGATTATATTTTGTGCATAGGTCAGCCCGGCTTTCAGGGCATACAGAAAAACAAGGGCCAGGGGAATGACCTTGAGCATGAAAAAATCTTTTTCAACAAAGATATCATCAAAGGTTTTCTGAATCAGCGGAACAGGAGAACTCGCAATCACCCCGACAATCACAGAAAACAGAATCGCCAGGGCAAGTTGCTTTTTATAAGGTATTAAAAACCGGAAAAGTCTTTTATAAAGTTGGATAGTCATTAATAGTGGGTGGAGTGCTCCGGGGAAACTCTGGGCTATGTAGAAAAAAAGCCCCCAGACATTGACTCTAGATCAACGCCACAGGGGCTCTTTAGATTCGTATTAGTATGCACCATCTTCGAGTGAACCGCTGGATAAAATTCCTGCTGCTCAGTTCAGGTCGGGAGTATGCGCGTCAGGCATCCACCTTTTTCGGCAGGAAATCTTCCAAAGTGGCTCCGTTGGCAATAGCTTCTTCCATCATCTTAACGGAATCACGAATACCATCTTCACAAACCTGTAAAGTAATTTCCTTGATGTTATGAGATTCGGCATATGATAAGACCCGGTTTTTAGTATTTTCCCGCATGAATCCGGCGGGAACCAGTTCCAAACGTTCAATTGCCTTGGCCGACCAAGTGTAATCTATTTGTTCCGGCGCATCATCCATGTAATCATTGAGAGCTTCATTTTTATCATTTTTCTGTACAATCTTATCGTTCAGCACCTGATTCAAAAATGAGGCTGAAATAGTTTCAATATTCTGAATACGTGCATTCTTCTCTACCCTGGCTTGCGCTCTTCTGCGAACATGTCCATCCGGATATTCCTCGAGCCTGTCCAGAGCATCCTGAGTCCACTGAACAGTGATATCGTCAAAGGTGGTGACTTTCTGGATACTATCCTTTTCCTTTTCTTCCGGCTTAAATCCTTCTTTCCAAACTGGAGCCAGACTCTCACCCTCGGCCCCACAAACAAAACATTTAATAACATCCTGTTCCATGAAGGTATGGCAGTGTTTGCACTGAAAAGTCACGTTGGCCACCTGAGCGCCATTAGAGTTACGTCCATCTTCGGTCGCGACAACATTCTCTTCACCCATTTCAACTTTACCCTCATCACCGTTATCGTAGGAGCTGGGGGCTTCACTCGCCTCCGTATCTTCACCCTCACCAGCGTGGGCCTGCATCATCTCGTCCTTATAGGTTTTGAGACCCTCTTCGGTGTTGAGGTCGACACCCTCATCTTTAATTTTTTCGCCAATTTGCCGCATGGCCTGCATAGCTCCCGCTGGCAGAATTTTCTCCACCGCTTCGGTGATGACACTTGATGTGATCATGCTGTGGCCCCGCTCCAACGCATAACGAAGGATCGCTGACGTTGCCATGGGACGAACAAATCCTGGAATCTTCTGCAACCGCTCCCTTCCTTCAGCAGTCCACTCGATACTTTCTTCTGCCTGCATATCAATCGAGGGCTTGAAGGTGCGACTCGACAAAAGCACGTTGCACGGCACCAGTCGCATGAGGTTTTCAGCATTCCCCCCAATGTCCATCTCGGGACCACTGTGTACTCCGATACGCCCCAGAATCAGGAGATATGGATTCTCTTCCCGAGCATATTGGAGCACTTTCTCAAAAACCTTGCCGTCCAGCAAACGAATGGTACATTCCATCCCTTCTTCTTCAACAATTTTGCGTGAAACTTCGAGATGTGCCTGATAAATCTTTGCCAGCCCTTTATCAATAATATCTTCATGCAGTTTTTCCTGCTGTTCAAACTTGAACACTTTAGACGCTTCTCTGGAAAGCACCCCGGTAAGGCTGTTGAACATCGCATAATGAAAGTACGGGTCGAAAGTGGAAATGATCTCCAAAGGCTTGTTCAATTTTCTGGCCAACTCAATACCTGTTTTTAATCCGCCAAAAGACTGACCACTCCCATCGACAGACACAACAATTTTACCACTGGAAGAACGCTCGCCATGAAGTTCCGGGATGTATTTAACCAACAAGGTGTCTGTCTGAGTTCGCCTTACAACCCGCTCGGCGACAGTTCCTATCAAACTGTCCTTGATGGCACCCAATCCCAATGCCCCCATGACTACCAAATCGTACTTCGATTCTTTAATATCGCAGACCAATTCTGTGTAGTTTCGTCCTTCAAGTGACTTACCTTCAAAGGGAATATTAAGTTGCTTACACTTATCTTTGGGAACATCCAGGTATGAATCGGTGATGACCTCCATCCCTTTGGTGATAAGTTGATCATGAATACTGCGCTGTTTTTCCAACTCGGTTTCATCCTGATACTCTTCGGGCAAACCGCTTTCCATCTGGCGGAAGCGAACATCGTGCATTTTGGCCGCATAAACATGGCTGGCGACAATGCGAGATCCAAATTTTTGAGCCAATTCCAAGCCCATATCTATACAAACGTTGGAATAGTCGGAGTTATCGACTGGCAAATAAATAGAGTCAAACATGATTTAACCTCTTTAATATTAAACTGCCAAAAGGCAAAAGATAATTATGGAATTAATTCAATTCAGAAAACTGGGAATTATACGTTATAAGGCCACAAATAAATACCGACCCACAGATTACTCATAATCAACAAAAATTTTAACAAATTCTATAGCCCTGTCAATATAAAAGGGATACCCAATAAGCCAATAATCTCCATAACTTATGGTCTCAGAGTGATGTCTGAATTCCGAAAGGTCTCAACACCGGAGTGCCTGCCAGACATACAAACGATTAAAAAAAAACAACTCACCAAATCTGCCTCAATCAGGGGGAAATAGCTCGAAATAACATCACAGAACATCAACCAACCTATTGATTATAGAGGTTTTATTGCCATTATCAAGATACTGCAAAGAATTTTCACCTGAAATCATTTTTTTAGCTAAAATGGCGATGATGAGTCTGCCTCATGCAAAACGGCAAAATGCCGCACATACAATTATTGCAATGAGTAAGAAAACACTGCCGTTACAAAATAATCAAAATTTGTAATCATCGGCCGTCTCTCACCTTCCCAAGAGAGAGGGGAAATGGTCGTCCATAGATCAAGCAAAAGGAGAACACAGCATGCTATTTACCAGTCAGGAGGAGTTAATCCAGCATATAAAAGGGACCGCCCGCCTGGATAACAGAGGAATAAAGATTGAAAATCCTGATAAATTTAAATCCAGATTGACAGACGACCTTGTAAAAAATTCAGTGTTGAATGGGTCTGGCGAAATCCGCGGCCTATCCCGTTTTATCATCAAGTCAGCCGCACTTGAAATGGGAATTGTTTCATCTTCCATCCAAGAATTGTACGACGCCCGTGGACGGGGCGAGTGTAGCGGATTTACTGTTCCCGCTATAAATATCCGTGGCATGTCTTATGAGCTCAGCCGTTCAATTTTCAGAACAGCCCAAAAGTTGAACTCCGGTCCATTCATATTCGAAATAGCCAAATCTGAAATAGGTTACACCTTTCAACAACCGCATGAACTGGTGCCTGTAATTCTGGGAGCGGCTATCCGTGAAAATCATACAGGCCCTGTCTTCATTCAAGGAGACCACTTTCAGGTGAATGCCAAAAATTTCGCCACTGACAGGGAGAAGGAAATAACCGGACTTAAAAACCTGATACGCAAGGGTATAGAAGCAGGATTTTACAACATCGATATTGACACATCCACTCTGGTGGATTTAAGTAAACCCACTGTAACCGAGCAACAGCGCGCCAATTTTGAAGTAGGCGTCGAATTGACAAAATATATCCGCGAGTTGGAGCCGCAAGGAATAACAATATCAGTTGGCGGAGAAATTGGAGAGGTCGGAAAAGAGAATAGCAACGAAAACGAATTAAGAACCTATCTGGATAATTTCAACGAGTGTCTCGATAAAGCACTAAAAGGTGCACGAAGCATCAGCAAAATTTCTATCCAAACAGGAACTTCCCACGGCGGAGTACCCGGCCCGGATGGAAAAGTAGTTCAAGTCAGTATGGATTTTGAATGCCTTGAAAGCCTGTCACGAATATCGCGTGAAGATTACGGACTAGCCGGAGCAGTGCAACACGGGGCATCCACCCTGCCCCGCGAATTATTTAATAAATTCCCAGAACTTGAAACTGCTGAAATTCACCTGGCTACCGAATTCCAGAATATGATCTACGATCACGACCGATTTCCCGCTGATTTTAAGGATAAAATATATACTCATCTGCGGGAGAAGTTTGCCTCAGAAAAAAAAGATGCCGACACCGATGAACAGTTTATTTACAAAACAAGAAAAAAAGGGTTTGGTGAATTCAAATCAGAATTCTGGAATCTTCCTGACAACATCAAATCTGAAATTAGCAAAAAACTGGAAAACAAGCTTGAATTTTTATTCAAACAGTTAAAAGTAGAAAACACAATGGATATTATAGAGAAAACGATCAGGCCGATAAAAATCTCCCCCAATCTTGACAATGAGATTGCCGCCGCCTGATTTTTTCGACTACCCCCCCCCATGCGCTGAGTCATACAATACTAACAACAATCCTCGCGCCAACAGCAAGCCATAATAGTTTTTAGGATAACAGGCTTATAAAATAAACCTATCCCAACCAAACGCGAACATCCCGTTCTGAATCTTTCACAGTAAACATGGTCTGTGGAAGAAATCCGCTTTTACTAACCTTACTCTGTATAGACTTTAAATCGATATTTTGTTTTTTTATAGTTTCCATAACCGGGAGATCAATAACTTCCTCAAGGCACTCCGCTACCCTGGCTGGCATGGTGAGGCTTATTTTATTGCCATTGGATTTGATGACATAAACTTTCAGATACTCTGCCATCCCGTCAAAGCCGAGCACAGCTCCCTGAGCGGGTGGCGTATCTGGAAGCTCAATGGCGCTGGCTGAGGCATAAATATCAGAACACTCTCTATCCATTATAAATTGCCATGGCAAGGTAACATCTAATCGTCCCAGCATTGATACCAATCCATGAATGGTTCGCATCAAGAAAATCAACTCAGGGGGGGCGGCAGAACGAAACCACCATTTTAATTCACCCACAATTTGATCAAACCTTAAACTCAGGTTCCAGTCTTTAACATGATACGGCGCCTCAATTAAAAAAGGCTCAAATAAAACCGAGAGCAATGCTGGAAGTGTTGGTCGCAAGTCCTCAAGCTTTTCCTGATCAAATCCTATAGCGACAAGACAGGCAACAGGATCGACAGCTTCATTATTGCGCAAAGCTAAAATTATCCGGATCAATCCCAATCGTATCTCATCACTGATTATCAAAATACTTCCAAAGTCATAAACTATCAGGGAAAATTTATCTCTGCCCTCCTGACGAAACGCAAAATTACCTGGATTAGGGTCAGAATGAACATAACCGTGCTTGAACAACATCACTAAATAATGCTTCAATAAGGCTCGACCCATCGCCTGCCTCTGTGGTGGGCCCATCGAAACAGCTTTATCCAGAGAGTGGCCCTCCTCCCTGCTTTGAACCAAAACCGTTGAACGGCACAAATCTAAATAAATTTCAGGAATGGTGAGGTCGTGAACAGGTATTGCCAGATCGAAATAACGTTTTTGCTGGTCTGCCTCAATCAGGTAATTGAGTTCCCTAGCAAAACTATCCCAGAAAGCGTCTCTATATCCCCCGAGATCAAACCCCCATTTCGCGACAGGCCCAACCTTGGGCAACCACCCTATCAGTTCCAACTCTGTCTCAACCAAATTTCCAATATCCGGATATTGGACTTTTACAGCAACAGAATTGCCATTCTTGAGTTTGCCAAAGTGAACCTGCCCCAGGGAAGCAGACTTCCCATTTTCATCCAGCGAATTGAAAACAGAGTCCCATGACTTCCCATAGGCCCTTGATATTTGCTCCAGCACCTCTTCATAAGGCATGGAAGGAACTGAATCATTCAGCTTTTGACGCAGGTCAATATCTTCATCATTCATGGTCATCATCTGACCAACCTTGGTGGGAAGCCCGCGCGATTGTCCCAACATCTCAACCAGATAGTGATGGGCCCAGAATTTTTTATCCTCATCACTCGCATTGCGCAACTTATGCACCGCTTTACCAACCTTAGCGAGGTTCCAGCCCCTTTTCAAAAGAGACATAAAATTCACAATATAGCTCCAGTTGCCTGTTTTATTTTAATGAGGTGCGATTCTTAAACTGGTCCACCTCTGAAAATACTCCCGAAGGAACGGGATCTTTATTGGAAGCAGATTGCATCAATACAGAAAGACGCGGCGTTTGAGAATCAAGCAATATCCTGAAACCGGCAGCCAACACCTCTTCCTTCGTTACTTTTTTAACTGCATCGATAACTTTTTGTTTATAAGAAAAATCTTCATTTTCCTCTGTGACCGAATAATAAAGGTCACTCAAAACTTCTGCGATACTGTCACCTTTCTTTTCCAGAGATACGATCAAAGCATCTCGATGATGCTCGAACTCTTCTTCAGTCAAATTGGAAAACAGAGTACCAAGACCAGACAACCATGTATCAACACGTTTTTTCAACTCAAACGGTCCGTACTCCCCAGATTGAATAAGAAACTTCATGAACAATCTATCTTCGATACGTTGCTTAAAGCTAAAAACGATATATCCCAATTGCTGGTTGGTACGCATTTGAGTATAAAAATCACTCTCCACAATAGAAGCAATCAACGATGTTATTGCCTGACGCTCAATATTGTTTTCTCCAACCTGGAAAGCGTAGGTCAAAGAACTGTTATTATCCTTTACCTGCCGGGAGAAAAGTATTTTCTCTCCTTCCTCAAGAACCGTCACTTCCTGCTTAAATCTCTCACCTTGAGGCAAAGGCTTACTCTGAATATCATTCAATAGAATACGAACACTTTCACGAACATTCTCATCAGTCCAGTTTCCATGTCCCATACCGGTGATATAAACTCGTGAGTAAAGAATTTTTGCAAAATCTTTCACCTGCTCAAGCGTTAAAGGCTTCAGCGCCTCCAATTGTTCGTCTTCATTGTATTGTTTTGCCAGCCAAAGTTGCCGCCCATAATATCCGCCACGGGCATAGGCTTGCGATAATTTTCCATTTTGTAGGCCACGAATCATCGCCTCCTTAAGATTTTCAAATTTCTCAGAGCTGATATTGACCTCCCGCAAATTACCACTTACCAGACTCAAAAGATCGGAAATGCGCTTGGAATAACCGCCAATACTGAATATCATTCCCTTCTTCTCAATCCCAAGTGAGTATGAAAGCCCGGCCAATTTAATAGGATAAACAATTTCATTTAACCCCTCATTGAGGGCGGCGTCATACAATTTTGCCAACATGGTATGCCGTACGGTGTCATAAACAAGCGGTGTCTCTATACGAAGCTGAAAAAATACTTTAGGTTGCTTAAACTTATTGTCAAACTTGAACCAGACTTTCCCCATGTCATCATCCCAGACAAGATGCGGATCCTCCTCAACCTGTTTGAGATCATACGGAATGAAATCGTTCTTTGCAGGATAAGATATACCTTTAACTGCGGGTGGATTTTTTAAACGCTGAAATGACTCACCAGAAATTTCGGTCAGCGAGTATTCGGTGCCGTAATATTTTTCAGTCTTGTCTGTCTTGGCAGAGTTATGTTGCATGATGACAAGCGCATTTTCAGGTGTGAGCGTATCAATCAGAGTTCGGCAGACAACAGGATCAAATTTTTTAAACAAAAAGGGAAGCGTTTCAACATCCTCAAGTTTATAGTCATGCATCAAACCAGACCGTGACGCAACGAACCCACCCCCTTCATCCGGATCCTTATACTTAAAGTCAATTTCGGCCATCGTGGCTTCTTCATCGAAAGTATATTTATGGACTCCTTCTTCTTTAAGCAATCGAATATAAGCAAAAAGCAATTCAAGGACGCGTTCATATTCAACAAGACCTTTTTGCGTTAAAGAAATTGTAACATTAAAGGAATTGATACTGGGATGGCTGTAGCCTCCTCCAGCGCTTAACCCCAGCGCCAAACCCTCTTCTTTTAACTTGGACAATAAAGATCCCTGCCCTTCATAACCAATAACAGATCCAACCAGTGTGGCAGGTTTACTTGCCAGATGGTCCTTGAGGTGTATGGTTGGGAACTCAATACTGAGGGAACGAACATCCTTGATAGTTTTTATTTTTAGCAATCGGTATTTATGGACAAGAGGATCACGATAATCGGGGTCGATGACAGGCAGTCTAACAGCACGGTCTGGTATAACACCGAAGTATTCACGCGCCAGCATCGACTGTTCAGATAAAGACTGGCTGGAAAGCATCACCAGTTTCATATTGGAGGCGGCATAGTACTTTTTATAAAATTCAAGCAAGGCAGGCCTGTTGTCACCTGCTAAAGTTTCTTTATTCCCCGTACCAAAGTTCCTGAGAGGATGGCCTTTCTTTGCTGTGAGGTCCTCTAAATAACTTCCACGCCAGCCATCACTTCTGATATTTTTGTCATGCTCACTACTCACTGCATTGACTTCTCGTTCTGCATATTTCTTGTCAAACAAAGGTGCCTTAAAGAATTGGCTGAAACGATCCAACGCTCCCACAAATCCTTCATGAGACACTTCAAAAAAATAATTCGTAATCGCCTTTGCTGTGTAGGCGTTACTGCTACCAGAATTTTCATTAAGGAATTTTTTAAATGCTTCAACATCGGGATATTTTTCTGTTCCCAGGAAAAGCATGTGTTCAAGATAATGAGCCAGTCCCATTTTATCTTTGGGATCATACAATTGACCTGTCCCTACCGATAAAGATGCCGCACTCCTGTGAACGTCCGCATCGTGGATCAGTAAAACAGCCAGACCGTTATCCAAAACCATTGTTTTGGACTGGCGTTCAGCCGCCTGAGTGATAGTTGAAAAAAGTAAAACAAATAGAATCAGAAAAAATCTTAACCATGGAGACAAAAATTCTTTAAACACTAAACACCCCCAAATATCAGCAAAAAATATCCCGAATTATCGTTTGAACAGGCATAACATACTTATGATTTTATCACAATTTTAAGGTGCTTCCGGCTCACCAGGCCATTATCCCAAGCCCTATGACCGTAAGACTTCCAGCGAACAAACGCTGTCGCCCAAAAGGTTCTCCCATCTTCCAGCATCCCCAGAAAACCACCATAAGCACACTCGTCTGCCTGAAAGCCACAACTGAACTCACTTTTTCATATTGCAGGACTACGCAAATGATACCATAGGACATCAATGTCCCTACCCCTGCAATTAAAGCTTTCTTCCACTCTAAACTCCATACCGAAAGGATTTCTCGAACCGGGTGGACCCTAAAAATATACATATTACAAAGTGTGAACCCGATAGCCGCTTCAAGAAAGAAAAAAGTAGCGCCGTTTCTGAACTCCTGATCCGGAGCCAGTTGAAAAAACACATCCATTCCTCTCTTGTCCACTAAACTATAGGCCACAACTAATGCCAGGGTACAAAATGCCCACCGCAGGTCACGGTGCAAAATCGCGTCAAAAAGATTTTTGAATCCTCTAACCAAATGTCCATCAAAATGAAGCGTGTATATTGATAGCATAATCACAAAAATTGCCAGTATCACCAAAGCCGTGAGTTGCTCGCCAAGTAAAAAATAAGCGCATACGGGAACAAAGACGGGTGCCGACCTGGCGATGGGATATACATAGGATATGTCCTGCGTGTTATATGCTCGTGACAGACTCAGAATATATAATCCATGAAGCAAGCCGGAAAGTATTGCCCAAAAATACAACTCCCCACTTATATGACCTGGATAACCCGTGATCATAAAATATAGAACCGCTAAAAAGGTGATCCAAATTCCTTTGAGGCCGGAAAAATACTGGGAGTTCTTGCTGGTCTGGGTGAGAATGTTCCAAAATGCGTGAAATATACTGGAAATAAGAATCAGACAAATACTGAATAGGGCCAAGCCAATACTCCTGAATAAATGAACTTGATGAAATCATCGATTCTATAATAAAGTATCTCAATTAGTGTAACAATCCAAATTCAGAATTCATTCGATATGACACATAAAATTGCCTTTATCTCCTACCCCATTATCAATCTGGAAAAGTCGATTGTCTTCTACCGTGATTTGCTCAGACTAAAACTGTTGTTCACTAAAGATAACTGGGCGGAATTTGATATTGATGGTCAGAGGCTGGCAATTCACGAAGAAAAATACAGGGCGCGGTCGGATAACAAATCCGGAGCCACAGTCTATTTAGAGGCGAATCCTATCGAAGAAATGGTTGAATCACTGCAATCCAGGGGAGTAATATTTCATGGGGAAATTGAGACTTATCCATACGGCAAATTAATCAGGTTTTCCGATCTGGACAACAATCCTCTGGGCTTGTATGAACCGCCTGTGAAGTAAGAAATATAGAGACACCGTTGATATTAAATGAATATGATTTTAAGTGAATTCATGTTGTCTGCTAATAGTAGATATTGTAATATTGATTTATGACTAATCCTTTGACACATTTTAATGAAGAGGGTCGCGCCCGCATGGTGGATGTCGGTGACAAAAATATCACTGAGCGGGTAGCAGTCGCCATCGGCGAAGTACACTTAAGACCTGAAACGATGCGCCTCATTAAGGAAGGGGAAATAAAAAAAGGCGATGTTCTGGCTGTCGCCCAGATCGCCGGAATCATGGGGGCTAAAAAGACACCCGATGTGATTCCAATGTGTCACCCCCTGCTCCTGACAAATGTAGATATTGCTTTTAAGGAAGAACTGGAGCCGGCTAAGGAAACAGGTTTATGCTGTATAAAAATTACGGCTACCGTTAAAGTCACCGGGCAAACAGGGGTCGAGATGGAAGCTCTGACAGCCGTATCAATAGCCGCATTGACTATTTACGATATGTGTAAAGCGATTGACCGGGAAATGTATTTCACAAATATAGGATTGCTTCAAAAATCAGGTGGAAAATCAGGTACCTTCAGCAAAGATAAAGTTGGCACCACTCCTTCTGTGAAATAATTGAAGTGATTTAAGCACTCATGATTACAGTAAAATATTTTGCCAGCCTGAGAAACGTTGCCGGCAAAGAAGAAGAACAGTTTGACTTGGGAAATGAAACAACGCTTGAGAAATTGAGCGATGAAATTGAAAAAACGGCCCCCAAAATCAGCGAAATGATCCGGGGAAACAATGTTATGGTTTCCGTTAATCTGAATGTGGTCCAGCCCGGCGCAATCATAAAAGATGGAGACGAAGTGGCTTTCCTCCCTCCGTTTTCCGGTGGATGTTGAAAGGAAAATATTATGAGCACTGCTTTAGAATCTAACATAAGAATTCAACGGGAAGACTTTGTCATAACGGATGAAATTGAAGCGATCAAAAAAGCTTCCCGCAATATCGGCGGTATTGTTACTTTTCTAGGAACTGGTCGTGAGCTATCAAAGGGAGAAAATATTTCCCAACTCAATTTCGAGCACTATCCTAAAATGGCCGAAAAAAAACTGGAAGAAATCCGCCAACAGGCCATCAAAGATTACGGGATAATCGAAATGAGTATTATCCACCGAATCGGAGAAATTGAAATTGGAGAAAATATTGTCCTTATCGTTGCGGCGGGTGAACATCGAAAAGAAGCATTCAAAGCCTGCGAATGGGCAATAACGGAACTCAAACGCATCACCCCCATTTGGAAAAGAGAAACAACTTCGACAGGTGAAGTCTGGGTGCAAGACACCCCGTAACTAGACATCACAAGCTGTTCACACCCATACAAGTAGCTTATGGCTGAGTCCACCTCAAGGGATACCCCTATCCTAACGGTCAGTTCACGTCTGGCCAGGCACCTTCTCTTTAAAAACAGCGAGGAACAAAGAAAAATTGGCAAACAGGTATGGGAAACTCCGCCGATTCAAGATTTAGACTCCTGGTTCAGAGATAAGTGGAAGGGGTCATGGCCCGACCGTTACATCCTGTCCCATACACAATCTATAAAAATCTGGGAATCTATTATCGAGAACGATCCAGAATGCAAACATACAATCAGAAATGAAAGCATTCAAAAAGAATGGAATCTTTTAAACCGCCGATCATCCGCACAAAAAGCGGCGGAAGCGTATCGTTTCATCAAAGAGTACAAGTTGAGCATAAATACAAATCAAACCCAATACGTCAAGGAAACAAATTTATTCGCAAAATGGGCAAAAAAATACAAAAGAGCAATTGATGATAAAAAGGCTATAGATATTGCTGATCTGATTGATGTCGTTCGCCAGGGCATGAAAGATCATCACATCCCGATCCCAAAACAGATTGAGCTTAAAGGATTCGAAGAAATCACCCCACAACTTGAAACTTGGCTCGATTTTCTAAGAAAGCAGAGTACCCAGGTATTTCTTAACCCAGACCCAAAAAGCGAAACAACATTTATCCTCAGCAACATTGCTCTGGGTAAAAATATCCAAATCCATTCACTGGCCGATAGAAAAGAAGAATCTCTTTATTGCGCCCGCTGGATTCGCTCCACATATAAAAAAGGAGTAAATATTGGCATCATCGTTCCAGAATTGGATCAATACCGGCAATGTTTGCACAAAGATTTGAGTTCGAACCTGACCCCTTCATCCATCTATCCGTGGGAAGACACTGAACTCCCGTTCGACATCTCCCTCGGCACACCCCTTGCCGAAGAACCGATGATCCAGGTCGCTTTAAATATTTTATCCATACCAAAGCACGGAATCTCCCTGGAAAGATTTTTACATGTCATAAAAAGTTCCTATTTATCTTGTGGTCGCAACAATGAAAAAGCAGGCAATGAACTGGAAATAAAACTGCATAAAGAACAACTGACCACAATATTTCTAGACAAACTTGACGCTCATTATACGGCCAGTTCCTCTCCAGACCTGGCAAAGCTGATCTCAAATTTAATTCTACTTTCAGGTTCAAAGGAATCACAATTCCCCAGCACATGGGCAAAACAGTTTGCCGTTTTACTCGATAAGGTTGGGTGGATGTCAAAATATTCGGGCCAAAAATTTTCCAGCAAAGAAATGCAGTGTTTGCGGACTTGGAATGAATGCCTTGACGACCTTGCATCACTGGATTCGTTTATCGGGAAAGTGGATCGCCAGGAAGTAATACTGGAGCTGAAACAAATCACCAGCGAAAAACCTTTTCAGGTAAAAACCAAAGAACAACCCATCCAGATACTCGACTTAAAGGAATCCGCCGGAATTACTTTCGATCACCTTTGGGTGATGGGCTGTCATTCCGATTGTCTGCCTGCACAACCCAGCCCAAATCCTTTTCTTTCATTAGGCTTGCAAAAAAGAAAAGGGCTACCACATTGTGACCCAAAACGCGAGCTTCAGTTTGCTGAACAAACATTGCATCGACTTCTTTCATCATCCGATAATATTGTTTTCAGCTACCCACTCTGGGAAAAAGAAAACAAACTTCAGGTAAGCCCATTGTTAAGTTTTCCCGCAATCAAAGAAACGCAATTCACTATCAATGAAACACACCGGGTTAAAGACCTGATGCAAGCACCTGAGCAATACGAAATTTGGCAGGATGCGCACAACATCCCCCCCCATCAACATGAAATTGAAGTATTTTCAATAAAGGGCATGAGCGCAGGCTACAGAGTGATTAAAAATCAGGCCGACTGTCCGTTCCAAGCATTCGCCGCCCACCGCTTGCGGGCTGAACCTTTCGAAATATCTGCCATTGATTTCGACTCACGAGAAAGAGGAATTCTCATTCATAAAGCGCTGGAACTATTCTGGAAAAAACACAAAACTCGCGAAAATCTCAATAGCCTAAAATTAAATAATGCTCTGAAAACTGAACTGGCAATCTGCATTCAAGAAGCAATGCAAGTCAACAGCGATCGGTTGCTGAAACAAACCCGGTTCGCCGAAATGGAAGAGGAGCGCACGGTTAAAATATTGCTTGAATGGATGGACGAAGAGTTACTGCGTTCAGACTTCACGGTAACGCATGAAGAAAAGGGGAGCACTATTACTATTGACAAACTAAAGCTCCGCCTGCGAATCGACAGAATTGATACGACCTCTGCCAAAGATATCATTCTCATTGATTATAAAACAGGTGCAGTTAAAACAAGTGCATGGTTTACCGAGCGCATACAAGACCCTCAATTACCACTCTACGCATGCAAGTTAGCACCACGGGCCATCGCCTTCGCCAGTATCGCTAAAGGTAAAATCACCTGGCACTCTGTGTTTGATGATTCCAGCTCCATAAAATCACTGGGGATAAAAGCACGTATTCCAAAGGATATTCAATGCACGGATTGGACCATGTTACTGGACTACTGGCAAAGAAACTTATCAAAAATTGGAAAAGAATTTATGGATGGAGTGCTCATAATAAACCCCTTAAAACCAGGCGAGACATGCAGAAATTGCGGTTATCAGACTCTATGTCGAGTTGGAGATACCGAGCCAGATGACGACCATGGGGAACTCGTGGAATGAATGTATTCACTGATGCACAGCAAAGGCAACAGGCACTGGACCCAACCTGTTCATTTCTTGTGCAAGCTCCCGCTGGATCAGGAAAAACAGAGTTACTGATCCAAAGATACCTCAAACTATTGGGTGGAGTGGAGTATCCCGAGCAAATTCTGAGTATGACTTTCACCCGTAAAGCGGCAGGGGAAATGAAAACACGAATTCTCGACGCATTAAAGAGAGGGTTAGACGATACACCTCCAGATTCCGATCACGAACGCCAGACCTGGAAGCTGGCCAAACTTGCCCTGCAAAGAGACAAGAAACTTGACTGGCGCCTTCTGGACAACCCAAATCAGTTAAGAATTCTGACGATGGATTCATTTTGCGCTGGCATTATCAAACAAATGCCCGTCCTTTCATGGATGGGAGGTCCGCTCGACATCAAAGATAATGCCGATGACCTTTACAGAGAAACTGCAAAACGTTTACTGGCGAAGGTCGAGAGTAATGATGATACAGGTGAAAAAATACGCACAGTTTTAAAACACCTGGACAACTCTAAACAAGCTTTCCTCACACGAGTTATCCAGCTCCTGCAAAAACGAGATCAGTGGATCATTCCATTTTTCAACAAATTCATTATCAACGATGACAAACGAAAAGAACTTGAAGGAATATATTCAAGTTTAATTGAATCCGTTCTGATTGAACTTCACAGCATTCTGCCAGCAGTGCTAAAACAACTTCCCCCATTGGCCAATTTTTCTGTCAGCAATCTGATCATTGACAACCCGGAACACTCTATCGCCGCTCTAACCGACATGAACTCCCTACCGTCGCCAACCATCAGTCATCTGCAACAATGGAAGGCAATGGCTGAACTGCTTTTAACCGCAGAAGGAAATATTCGAAAGAACGTAAATACATCTATCGGCTTCCCTGCCGGAAAAAAAGAACCCACCGCAATTATGAAACAGCGTTTCGTCGAACTTTTAGAATCGCTCGCCCAACATGAGACGTTTATAGAGAAACTGCACGAAGCACGGAACCTGCCTGATCCATATTTCACAGATGAAGAATGGAATGTTTTGAAATCCACATTAATGCTTTTGCCCGACATGGCCGACACACTGAGGCATATTTTTGCAGAACAGGGTAAAACTGATTTCACCGAAATATCCCTGTCTGCACGCGAGGCCCTGGGAAGTGAGGATGACCCAACCGATCTCCTTCTCTATCTCGATTATAAATTCCAACATATTCTGGTAGATGAGTATCAAGACACCTCATACAAACAATACGACCTCTTATTAAGACTCACTGCAGGTTGGATGCCTGATGATGGTCGGACCATGTTCATTGTTGGCGATCCCATGCAATCCATTTACAGATTCCGTGATGCAGAAGTCGGACTATTCCTGAAAACTAAAAATGAAGGAATTGGATCCATCAAATTTTTATTTCTTGCGCTCAAAACAAACTTTCGGTCACAAAAGAATATTGTTGACTGGGTTAATCAGTGTTTCAGCACCGTGTTTCCAGAAATCGATAATCAGGATCTGGGAGCAATAGCATACTCCTCTTGCGAAGCCGCTTTACCTGAAGACAAACTACCCGGAGTAGTCATTCATTCAATCCATGATGATGCTAATGACGATGATGCAACTCAAATCGCAAACCTTGTAACATCTCTTCGCAAACAACATAAAGATAAAACAATTGCCATCCTCGTTCGTGCCCGTAGCCATCTGACTACAACCATACAAAAGTTTCATGAGAAAGGCATACGATTTCGCGCGGAAGATATTGATCCGCTCACTTCACGTCCAGAAATAATGGATTTACTATCGCTGATGCGAGCCCTGATTTCCCTCACTGACCGTGTCGCATGGCTATCTGTTCTGCGTGCTCCCTGGTGTGGATTATCTATGGATGATCTACATAAACTTTGCGCCGCTGATGAAAACAGCCCAGTATGGAATTTATTAAATGATCAAAAAAGAATCGATACCCTAAGTACCACTGGGCGTCATCGGATCAACCACATCAAAACCACATTTAATCGTGCTTTGAAGGCGTTGCCTGTGTCAAATTTCCGCGACCTGCTAGAAGGTTGCTGGATTCATTTAGGCGGGCCGGCCTGTTCCGATCAAGATACTTTTCAGGACATTGAAGTTTTCTTCGATAAAGTCAGCGATTTTCTGCAAACCCGTGACATGTCCCAATTGCGTTTTTTTCAGAGAGATTTAAAAAACCTCTTCGCCAATCCAATGGTTGAAGAAAATAACGCTGTGCAAATAATGACCATGCACAAGGCAAAGGGACTTGAGTTTGACTTTGTAATCCTCCCACGACTGGAAAGAACATCCAGTGTCGAAGAAAAAAGACTGGTTTATTGGATGCCGCATGGCGATGACTTGCTGGTCGCGCCTATCGAAGAAAAAGGAGGACCGTCTTCTAAAATATATAAATTTCTATCCCAGCTTGATCGGGAGAAATCCGACTTTGAAACACTTCGCCTGCTTTATGTAGCAACCACACGCACAAAGACACAACTTCACCTGTTTGGTCAATTTAGCAAAGACGAAGACTCTTCACCACGTAAAGGGTCTCTCTTAAATAAATTGTGGCCCTATATCAAAGACCATTGGCCCGAGAATTCAGAATCCGATAAATCCGCAGGCAAAACCGCCGAATTGCCAACGGCCAGTCCTATCCCTAAAATCAGACGAATTCCAGAAGACCATGAGCTCCCCGCCCCTCCCCCTGCCATTGATACTGGAATCGTTCCAGAACTGCAACATGAACCAGAAACTCCTGATTTTATCTGGGCCGGAAGCGGTGCGAGACACCTAGGCACAGTAATGCACCGATGTTTTCAAATCATGGTAGAAGATGGACTGGACAATCTGAACGAGAGCAAAATTAAATTTTTTGAAAATAATTTATCCACCGCCCTGATGGCTCAGGGCCTGCCCCCTGAAATGAGCGGCGAGGAAATCAAAAAAGGAAAGATCATGCTCCGTAATATTCTTAGTCATGATAAAGGCAGGTGGATTCTGGAATCACATGAGGATTCCCATTGCGAGTATCCTTTAACGCAGATCAAAAACAATACCTATCAATCAAGAGTGATCGACCGCACTTTCATCGACAAAGATAATATTCGCTGGATCATTGATTATAAAACAGGACAACACCTCGGATCGGACCTGGAAAGCTTTTTTGCAAACGAAAAGGTTAGATATCAGAATCAACTCAATCAATACGAAAAGCTTCTGAAAATGTCTGGTGAGAAACGAACCATCAAAAAGGCCCTTTATTACCCCATGCATAAAGAACTGTTGATTCTCGATTAAAACCCCGCCCCTAACAAACAAATAAACCTGACAACCGCATATATCCACAGGGTTTTTCATAGCGATACCTTAAAATTATTCCCTCCATGAACATTCCTGAAATCTAATTGCATCAAGTCCTGCACTAATATTCCGATAAGAAAAATAGTTACAAAGACGTATGTTCCTGTGAAGAGCGAGTGGGTCGGCTTTGAACCAACGAACATTAAAAAAGCCCATCGCCAGAACAGGGGGATGGGCTTTTTTTATTGAACAAAAGGAAGGAAGAAAAATCAATCGGCGAGAAAAAAATAAAAACGGGCACCTCTATCTATTTGGCTATAAGTCATAAATATTCATATCGACTCTTTTTCTATTAAGCGTTCACCTGTTCGGCCAGCCAGCGTTCGGCTTCTAATGCGGCGGCACAACCTGAACCTGCGGCGGTTATAGCTTGTCTATATTTGTGATCATGAACATCCCCCGCCGCAAATACTCCTTCAACACTGCTTTCCTGGGTTCCCGCCTTGACCTTGATGTACCCTGTCTCATCAAGATCCAGCTGACCTTCAAATACCTTGGTGTTAGGAGTATGCCCGATGGCATAGAAAATCCCCGCGACAGGAATATCCTTTACTTCGCCCGACTTAACATTTTTGACACGCGCGCCAGTAACAAAATCTTCGCCTATCGCATCTTCAAGAACAGCGTCCCAGATAATTTCCATTTTGGCATTATCGAAAGCGCGTTTTTGCATGATTTTAGATGCTCGCAGTTCATCACGTCGGTGAACCAGATAAACAACGGAACCAAACTTTGTCAAGTAGTCAGCCTCTTCAACCGCAGTATCCCCACCTCCAACGACCAGAAGAGGTTGATTGCGAAAAAATGGGAGCGCGCCATCACAAACCGCACAGGCAGACATCCCGTTGTTCCACATTTTTTCTTCGTTGGGTACCCCCATGCGGCGGGCGGTAGCCCCCGTGGCAATGATCACCGCCTTTGTCTGCACTTCTCTCTGATCTGACTTAATGGTGAAGGGTCGCTTGGAAAAATCGACTTCAGCAACATCTTCGCCCACCATTTCAGTGCCAAATCGCTCAGCCTGCTTACGAAACAATTGCATTAACTCAGGCCCTTGAATTCCTTCTGGAAACCCGGGATAATTTTCCACATCGGTGGTGGTAGTCAGTTGCCCGCCAGCGGAACCGCCTACGACATATCCTTCAAACATAAATGGCTTCAAGTTAGCGCGGCCAGCGTAAATCGCCGCTGTGTGTCCCGCCGGACCTGAACCTATAATCACTAGATCCTTAACATCTGCCATCGTATAAAACCTTTTTATTGCAACGAGTAGACACAGCGAAATCCCACATCGCTGTATTTATATTCAGGAGTCCGGGCCACCCGGTCAGCAACTCGTAAGTAGTGACTGGGAGAATGCCATGCCCCGCCACGCACTACCTTATCCTTCCCTTCGGAGGGCCCTTTGGGATTTAACGCAATGTCTTTTGCTGGATACGGACCGTACCAGTCTCGTGTCCATTCATAAACATTTCCCATCATATCGTAAATTCCATTGGAATTCGGGCGCTGTCCACCCACATCCACAGGGGATCCCGATTGATATTTTTGTTGAAAATGAGCGCCACCCGGATGACTCCCTTCAGCGGCATGCTCCCATTGAGCCTCTGTGGGTAGGTCTCCACCTCGCCATTTACAAAAACTTTGAGCATTCCTCCACGAAACAAACACAACCGGCTGATTCATGCCACTAAAGTCTTTCGGGCGCGTCTCATGCAATTCTGCAGGATCACAAATCCCCTCGGCAAAACACTCCAGGTAATCGCCGTTAGTCACTTCATATTTATCGATGCTGAATGCTTCAATCCGTACCGTATGGGGAGCCTCGTCAGCGCACCAATCAGAGTTCCCTTGTTCCTCAGAGCAAAAAGAATCCCCCATGGAAAACTCGCCTTCCTGAAAAACTATCCTGCTGTCAGCATTACTTTTCGCCCACACTTGTGCAATGCTGAACAAAACAAAAAATACTCCCATCGCAAATAGCAAAAAAGCAACGCGCCCTCTTCTCATTTTGGTCAATTATCGATAGTATTTAAAATAGTTTCGCGAATTTTTTCATAATCCGCCGGAAGGTCGATCGGTGAATACGCAAATTCAGAATTGATTCCCTTAAGCTTGTCCGTGTGATAATTATAAAGAAAATCCGTAAACTTCAATCCATTGGCAGTCGAAATAACAACTACCCTGTCATTTTTACGAATTTCTCCACGTTTGGCCAGCTTTTCCAGAACGGCAAGTGCAACGCCCGTATGAGGGCAACACAAAAGCCCGGTATGATTCGCCCGGCCAACAGCATTAGCCAATTCGTCCTCAGTGGCTTCTTCAACAACACCGTCGAAAACCTGCAAGGTCTTAATTGCTTTTTTGACACTGACAGGATCACCAATCTGAATCGCCGAAGCCAGAGTTTTCTGAGCCTGTATCGGTTTGAAATCTTTAAAACCAGACTTATAACTTCTGTAAAGGGGATCCGCCATCTCAGCCTGAGCACAAACGAGGCGCGGAAGTTTGTCAATGAGTCCCAGTTCCTGCAACATCTGGAAACCTCGTCCGATGGCACTGACATTCCCTAGGTTCCCACCCGGAACAATTACCACATCGGGAACTTCCCAGTTGAATTGCTCGACCAATTCAAAACTAATCGTCTTCTGCCCTTCAATGCGAAGCGAGTTCATTGAATTCGCCAGATAAATATCATTATTCGCGCAAACCTCTTTGACCAGTTTCATGCAACCATCAAAATCAGTGTCCAGCGAAAGCGTAAGAACGCCATGAGTTATGGGCTGAATCAATTGAGTCAGCGAAACCTTATTACGTGGAAGAAAGACAATGGCCGGGATCCCGGCAACAGCGCAATAAGAAGCAAGAGCGGCGGAAGTATCTCCCGTAGAAGCACAGGCGACAGCCTTGATATTTTTCCCCTCAGAAATCATTTGTTTGACCATGGAAACAAGCACCGTCATTCCCAGGTCTTTAAAAGAACCCGTGTGCGCCATTCCACATTGTTTTACCCAGAGGTCATCCAGTCCCAGTTGGTGTCCAAGACGTTCAGCCCAAAAAAGATTAGTTCCGCCTTCAAAAGTGGAAACGATATTTTTATTATCCAGGCTGGGGCAAACCCATTCCTTCTTGCCCCACACAGAACTTCCATAAGGCCATTCATGACCACCGATCCGCTGACTAAAAAGCTCTTTCCATTCTTCGGGACTTCGTTGCTTGAGCAGATCCATATCATGTTGAACCTCAAGGAGCTCATTGCACTGCGGACACCGATAAATGATTTCATTAAGTGGGTGCCTTCCTGAACACCCATTGATACATTGAAACCATGCTTTAAATTCCGTCATTAGTTTTCTACCCTGATTAAGTTTGATTTTTCACAAACAACGTCCAAAGCATCAATCTCCTTAAGCGCAAGCTGTACATTTTTTTCACTGGCGCGATGAGTCATCATAATTAACGGAACACCCTTCCCCTGGTCACAGCGTCCCTTCTGGATAACTGAAAGAATTCCGATAGAATGATTACCCAGAATCCCCGATATACGAGATAACACGCCAGGGTTATCCAACACACTGAAACGCAGAAAGTACTCCGAATCGATTTCCTCAATATTCATCATTGGAATCGATCTCATTTCATTTTTCAGAAACGACTGTGATGCGACCCGGTTCTTGTTATTCGATAGAATATCTCTCGCTTGTTCGACAATATCGGCCACTACGGCACTTCCAGTTGGCAAAGAACCCGCGCCATGTCCAATCAAAACATTTTCTTCCATCAAATTGTCGCACACCCGGACAGCGTTGAGAACACCATTCACATTAGCCATCGGATGGGACTGAGGAATCATCGCCGGATGCACACGAATATCAACGGATTCCCCATCAAATTTAGATATGGCCAGCAATTTAATTCGGTACCCAAACTCACGGGCGCATTCAATATCATCTATAGAAATTCCAGAAATACCCTGCACCGTTATGTCATCAAAGTTCACCGGCGTGCCATAGGCGAGTCTCGTAAGCAGGGAAATTTTATGTGCCGAATCGATACCTTCTATATCAAACGTGGGGTCCGCCTCAGCAAACCCCTTTTCCTGAGCCTCCTTCAACGCCACCGCAAAATCGCATTGTTCATCAGACATCTTACTGAGAATGTAATTGGCCGTACCGTTAACAATTCCTTCAATCGCCGTAATTTCATTGGCCACAAAAGCCTCCCGAATCGAACGAATAATGGGAATCGCACCCGCAACAGCCCCTTCAAACCCAATCGCCACCTGCTGATCCTCTACAGCTGAAAATATTTCATCTCCATGCTTTGCCAGTAGGGCCTTGTTGGCAGTCACCACATGTTTGCCCCCGGCTATAGCTTGAAGCATTAAAGACCTTGCCGGTTCATAGCCACCCATCAATTCGACAACGATCTCCACTTCCGGGTTATCGACAACCTCTTTAGTGTCTGTGGTCAACAAATTAGAATCAACCACAACCCCGCGATCACTGGAAACATCCAGGTCCGCTATTTTCGCGACCTCAATTTCGGCGCCCAGGCGCTGGCGAATAATATCCTTACTTGAAGCCAAAATCTTAACCACACCAGAACCAATGGTCCCAAATCCTATGATCCCAACTTTAATTTTACGCATTCTAAAAATCCAAGCTTAAATAAATAATGATAATTAAAAAAGTTCACGTACTCCACGGACCGCCTGTCTTATTCGGTGCTCATTCTCTACCAATGAGAAACGAACAAAATGATCGCCCCCCTCACCAAATCCGATCCCAGGGGAGACCGCAACCTTTGATTTCTCCAGTAGTAGCTTTGAAAATTCCAGTGAACCCAGATTTTTGTACCTGTCCGGAATTTCTGCCCACACAAACATCGTCGCCTTGGGAATTTCCACCGGCCAACCGACACGAATCAGTCCATCGCAAAGAACGTTCCTTCGACTGCGATACATCTCACGGGTTTCAGCCACGCATTCCTGAGGGCCATTGAGCGCAACCGTAGCCGCAATTTGAATAGGCTGAAACATTCCATAATCCTGATAACTTTTAATTCGGGACAAAGCGTAAATGATATCCTTATTACCCACTGCGAATCCAACACGCCACCCAGGCATATTATAACTCTTTGACAGAGTAAAAAACTCTACCCCGATATCTTTCGCTCCCGGAACCTGAAGAAAACTGGGCGCCTTGTAGCCATCAAAAACCAGGTCCGCATAAGCAAAATCGTGGATCACGATCAGGTCATGTTCCTTGGCAAAGGCTACAATTTTTTCAAAAAACTCAATTTCCACAACCTCCGTAGTCGGGTTGGCCGGAAAATTAATGATAAGTACTTTTGGTCTGGGCCAATTTCTTTTAAACGTGTCGAGCAAACCCTCAAAAAAATCTACATCCTTTCCCATAGGCACCTGAATCACATCCGCATTAGACAGAATAAACGCGTAGGTGTGTATGGGATAAGTGGGTGTGGGAACAAGAATCGAATCGCCTGGCGCGGTGATAGCCATGGCCAGATGAGATATACCTTCCTTGGATCCAATGGTGGCTAAAGCTTCAGTTTCCGGATCAAGGTCAACATCGAATCTGTTTTTGTACCAGTCAGTAATCGCCAGACGGAGTTTATAAATTCCTCTGGAAAGGGAATACCGATGATTGCTATTTTTAACAGCCGCTTCGCACAGCTTGTCGACAATATGTTTTGGCGTGGGCTGGTCCGGATTCCCCAACCCAAAATCGATAATATCTTCACCCCTTCGCCGAGCTTTATGTTTGAGGTCGTTCACAATCCCCAAGGTGTAGGGAGGTAAACGGTCTATACGAGGAAAATTTTTCATAAAACTCGAGCAGTAAGATGGAAATCATGCAGTGGATCACCCGGATAAAATGTCAAAGTGGGCGCCACAACTAAGCGATTTAAAAGATTTATTCAGGGAAAACCCTTTCCTCCACAGAAGAGGAAATCAGCCTGGGAGGCGGGGACCGCACCCGTCGAAATCTGCGTGCGAAAACAGGCGTAAGATATCATAAAATCAAATACCCGGCAATTTAATATCGGTTCTAATTTTAGTTGATTCATTCATCTCTAAGATAGTACTATCTGCTCAAGAGAGGGTCTCCGCACAGGCGGACAACCTCGTATCCAAAGCCCCACCCAATCACGCCAAATTGTTCACCTGCCAACCCATTTAAGGAGCCCGGTAAGTAGCGCTCGCGCCCACCGTTACTAACTCAGAACTATTATGGACTATTACCAAATAATCCTTCTTGGCATCATACAAGGGCTTACAGAATTTCTTCCCATTTCAAGCTCGGGCCACCTTATTCTCATTCCAAACCTGTTTGATTATGAAGACCAGGGTCTGGCAATGGACGCAATCCTCCATCTCGGAACACTCATGGCCATTGTCATATACTTCCGCGATGATCTGTCCAGACTGGTCCGCGGATTGTTCAACCGCGACAATGACCCCGGCTATCATAGTCTGGCCTGGCACATCGTGTGGGCATCATTTCCCGCAGGAATAATTGGATTATTATGGGGAGACCTTATCGAACAAGAACTGCGTAGCCCCATTTTTGTCGCTTGGAACCTTTTATTCTGGTCATTTATATTCCTCGCGGCTGACCGCTACTCCAGCAAGCAGGAAACAAATGAATCAGATATAGGCCAGTTGACTCTGGGACAAGTCCTTTTTATAGGTTGTGCTCAGGCGATAGCTCTTTTACCAGGGACATCAAGGTCTGGAATCACGATAGCTGGAGGATTACTCACAAAACTTTCTCCTGTTACTGCGGCTCGGTTTTCATTTTTACTGGGAGCGCCAATCATCCTCGCGGCGGGATGCCATAAGGCTGTCTATTACCTGTCTGATCCGGCAACCCCGGTTCAGCTATCCATTCCACAACTGGGAATCGGACTGTTAGTATCCTTCGCCGTCGGCTATATTTCGATCAAGCTTTTATTGGGAATCGTATCCCGCCTGGGACTCATGCCTTTTATCGTTTATCGAGTCCTTCTCGCAATTTCCATCCTGATATTTTTCTAAACTGGTTTGCGATATAAAAATGCAAACAAAAAAGCCAGCCCGGAAAAATCCGGACTGGCTTGAGTGTTCTAACTATTAAATCAAATTAACCGCAGGAAACGTTGATAGCAACCGTACCCGTGTTGGTGATTCTAACTTCGCCACTGATGTCTCCAATAGAGTCGCCACGGCTGAAGTTATTTTGACCTTTCAAGGTTACACTCTTGCGACCCATGCTGGACATCTCACGTACGCCTACAGGAGAATTATCAACTGCTCCGGGCACACACTGTGTTGTGTCTTTACATTTAAATCGGCTCTCTTTCCTGTTACCAGAACTACCGCCTTTCATATTGTTCCAATCGTTAGGTCCCAACGTGATCGGAATCGTCGTAAAATTAGACGATTTCCAAATTGTAGCGTTTGCGTTTCCACGATCCTCTGCATTACCAGCTCCCGCGGCTTCCAATGTGATGGAAGAAGCATCGTTACAGCTAGTGCTCGCCCCTGGGGCAATACTACCTGCGAACGCCAAAGCGGTCAGACAGAAAACAGAAACAGCGGTGATGAGTACAAGTGCAAGTTTTTTCATAGTTCTTTCCTCCCTTACCCAAGTTAAACATTCAGTTAACCAACTTTTTTCGGGGCTGAAAACAGCCGCCTCCTCCCTACCATCAAGTAAAACGTTTGAGCTTAATATTACTCGCCCTTTCCTAGCCACTGTAGGAAAACAACTCTACAATATCTAAACCCGCAAATCAACTCATGATTTCATCATTTTAGTAAAAATTTTCACC
>CAJWQP010000015.1 GCA_913045445.1 uncultured Nitrospina sp.
GGAGTGGACCGACCGGAGGATTTAACAGAAGTGGCACAGTTGATAAATAATTAAGATTAGCGGGCAATTCTTGTTAACAATTACACACGGGAAGGGAACACGTTGAAAAGGAAATCTAATAACAAAAAGGTCAAATACATTTTTGTTACGGGTGGAGTTTTGTCTTCATTGGGCAAAGGAATTGCCGCCGCGTCAATTGGCAGTTTACTTGAGTGTTCTGGATTAAAAATTACCCTGTTAAAACTGGACCCTTATATAAACGTCGATCCCGGAACGATGAATCCGCTCCAGCATGGGGAAGTCTTTGTGACGGATGATGGGGCGGAAACGGATCTTGACCTGGGACATTACGAACGGTTCACCAAGGCTAAAATGCGCCGTATGAACAACATGACCGCTGGGAAAATTTATCATAATGTTATTCAAAAAGAACGGCGTGGTGATTATCTGGGTGCTACGGTTCAGGTTATTCCGCACATAACAGATGAAATCAAGCGCCATATCCGTGAAGTGGGGAAGGGTGTCGATGTTGTCATTTGCGAAGTCGGCGGTACGGTTGGTGATATCGAGAGCCTGCCTTTTCTGGAAGCCATTAGACAGTTCCGGTTTGATGTGAAATCGAAAAACGTGTTGTACGTTCATCTCACCCTGGTGCCTTATATTAAAACGTCCGGTGAATTAAAGACCAAGCCTACACAGCATAGTGTCCAGAAACTGCGTGAAATTGGAATCCAGCCAGACATTCTGCTTTGCCGCACGGAACAGAAGCTGGCTAAAAATCTTAAACAGAAAATCGCGCTGTTTTGTAACGTTGAAGTCGATTCGGTAATTACAGCGATGGATGTCAAAAGCATCTACGAAGTTCCCATGTCCCTGGAAGCCGAGGGATTGCCGAAGATTATTCTTTCCAAACTGGGAATCTCGGCAAAGGTACCTGACCTGGAATCCTGGGGCAAAGTTGTTAATATTCTGGATAAACCCAAGTCGGGTGAAGTTGATATCGCCGTGGTCGGGAAATATATTGATTTGCAGGATTCCTATAAGAGTCTGACTGAAGCTCTCATTCATGGAGGTATCGGTAATGATGTCGGAGTGAACATTCATTGGCTGGATGCTGGAAAACTTGAGAACGGAGCCGACCTGAGCGACCTCACACGTTATGATGGCATTCTGGTGCCAGGCGGATTCGGCGAACGTGGTATCGAAGGCAAGATCCGTGCGATTCAATACGCGAGAGAAAATAAGGTGCCTTTTTTCGGCATCTGCCTTGGCATGCACTGTGCCGTGATCGAATTTGCCCGCAGTGTGGTTCAGTTAAAGAAAGCGAATAGCGCCGAGTTCGCTCCCAATTCGCCAGACCTCATCATTGACTTGTTGCCCGATCAAAGTGTGGAAGGGGATAAGGGTGGCACCATGCGGCTTGGCGAATATCCCTGTCAGTTGAGAAAAAAATCCAACGCTTATGAAGCTTATCGAACTCGAGAGATATATGAACGGCATCGGCACAGGTATGAATTCAATAATCGGTATCGCATTCAGTTGGAAGAAGCTGGGCTCAAATTCAGTGGCCTGTCGCCAAATGGAAATCTAGTCGAAATAGTTGAGTTGGAAGATCACCCCTGGTTCCTCGCCGGTCAGTTTCATCCGGAATTCAAATCATCCCCCATGGAACCCCATCCTCTGTTTAAAGCTTTCATCGCTCATTCGCGTACACACAGAAATGGTCATTAGAGGAGAAGAGATCTCCCCTGTAGCCGTTCCGGATTAATCTTGTGCGAACGAAGCAAATGGCTTAAGGAAGTTGAATTGACGAATCTTAAAACTTGAGTGCTCAAATATACAAGGGGGCGTTCCTGACGCGACTTATGTTATCAAAGTGTCATCAATTATTTTTGTGAATCTATCTACATCGATAGGCTTTGGATATGGGATTCAGCTCTTATATCACCAAGCCGGTTTGTGCCCGGGTTCCTTAATGAAATAGACAAGGCCTTGGCATGACTCACGCTGTTCTATACAACCCTTAATCTAAAAAAATTATCTCATTCCGCGGATGATATCGATTTTTCCTATTATGCCAACGAGTTTACCGGCATCGACTACGGGGATGGTGTGCATGTCTTTTTCTGCCATGAGGCTGGCTATCTCTCCTGTCTCCGTATCGGGCGTTACTGTAACTGGATTATGATGGTATATGTCGTCTACCAGTTTTCCTGCCAGTTTCTTTGCTTCATCCTCAAACTTTTTTGCGCTGTCGATGAAAAGGACCGCATCGAAAAGGGCGATCACTGTGGGTATGTGTAGATTTTTCTGTTGCTCGATCAAGTCTCCCTGAGTGACTACGCCGATCACTTTGCCGCCATCATCGACCACGGGCAGTCCGTTAATTTTATGCTCTACGAATAACTCGGAAAGCTCTTTGATCGGCATGTTTCTGCTGGCGGTTATAACGTTCGTTGTCATGATATCTTTTGCGGTCGGCATGGCAGTCTCCTAGCTCTAATATCGGTTCTATTTAAGATTTTGCATCTTTTCCCGCATTATTTTTTTTGTCGTTTCATCGAGAACCTCCCTGTTACGTCCATATTTAAGAGGCTTGATGTTCTGACGGAGTGATTGCGGGATCAGTTTCGACAGGGTGTTTCTGGAATATTCATAAACTATAATCGCACGATCTGCCACCCATCCTGTAAGCCGGAAGGGCAGATCTTTTTGCATTTTGTAGGATGTGTAGATAGTGATCATCAGCATGATAATATTTGGAATCCATACTGAAGAATAAGGTTCCAGTTTTCCTAATCTTCCCATGTTTTGCATGATTATGAATCCCATGTAGTACAGCAGTATGACCATGACGCACATGGCAAAGCTTCCTGACTTTCCTGAACGACTGGAATGGATTCCCAGCGGTGCGCCCAGCAGACCAAACAGCAGGCAGGTGAAAGGGATCGCAAATTTTTTGCTGAGTTCAACCTGAAACCCACGGACGGGCAGTCCTTCATTTTTCGATTCGTCTATTTTCATAAGGAGCTGGTCGATTGACAGCTCACGGTTGCCCACTAGGGCTTCCTCCTCGAGGCGCTCCGTATCAGGCAGTTCCAGAGTGAGGTCATACATATCAAAATTAATGGTCTGGTAATCGCTTCGGGTGTTACCTAATTCGTGGATCGTGCCATTGGTCAGTTCGAGCAGGATTTTTAAGGATTTTGGATTTGGGAGAATCAAGCCCCGGCTGGCGGTTATTATTTTTGGTATTTCTGACTGTGTTGAGTCTGCTATGAACACGTCTGTCAGTTGGGATTGTCCTTCTCGACCTTTTACCAGAATGACGAGATTTTTAAAGTCATAATTAAACACGTTAGGTTTGATATCAATATTGGCCCTGGTTTTAATGATATTAAATATCAGTTTTTTATAAGATAAATTGCCCCAGGGCAATGCATAAACTATGATAATGGCGGCGAGGAAGTAGGTGAATAGCGAAAATATCAGCACGGGACGCATGGTCTGAAGGAAGCTTAAATTGCAGGCCTTCATGGCAACCCATTCGTTGTAGGCAGAAAACTGGTTGAATGCCACCACGGATGCCACAAGAACGCTCATGGGAACGGTGAGCGCTAAAAACGCTGGAGATATGTACATCATGATGCGGCACATCTCAATAAATGATACGCCGCGATTCACGATCATTTCGGCCATAAACAGAAATTTATCCAAATACAGCACCATGGTCAGGGCACAGGTACTGATCAAAAATACTTTTATCAGTTCCTGAATGATGTATCTGTCAATAATCTTAATATGCATTGATTGGGCTGGGCTGTGGAAAGAGGGTGGTCTGGTTTTAGGGCTGTGGTCGGGGTCTGTCGGCCCGAATAAGGACCACAACGATTAATATACCTGCAATCAAGGCTTGAGAGCAGAACCAGCATACTCAGGCTGTCGCGAAGCGGGCGGGACAGGGTTTTCCAGGTAGAAAAATACCAGGTTGCTATAACCCCTCCACCAAGAGCCAGAATAGTTGTCGAAATGAGCTTAATAATGTTGTTGTTCCCTCGTTTGGGATGATATGGTTCGTTCTGTCTTGATTATACACCAGGTCAGCAATTCATGCTATGGACTGCCTGCAAGAACATTCTTCACCCGGTTTGACTATGAAAGAAATCACACCTTCGCCCATTCCTGTTAGAAGGCTTCCCGATTGGCTGAAGGCCTCTCTTCCAAGTGGAAAGAATTATTTCAGGTTAAAAGATTTATCTCGGAAACACGGACTGAACACGGTGTGCGAGTCGGCTTCCTGTCCTAATATTGGCAGTTGCTGGTCTGCCGGGACTTTAACATTGATGATTCTTGGCGATACCTGCTCTCGTGCCTGCCGATTCTGTGATATTCCAACTGGACATATGCGGCCTCCCCGGATTGAAGAACCTCAAGAAGTCGCGGAGATGTTATCTCACCTTGATCTTCAATATGTCGTCATCACTTCCGTTGACCGGGACGACTTGCCGGATGGTGGATCTGATATCTGGGCGGAAACCATTCAGCGGGTAAAACAAACTTGTCCAGGGATTAAGGTTGAAGCGTTGATTCCCGACTTCCAGGGGGAGATTTCTCTTATAGACAAAATATGTCAGGCCAGGCCGGATGTACTGGCACATAATCTGGAGACGGTGGAATCGTTGCAGTCTGTGGTGCGCCCTCAGTGCCGTTATTCATGGTCGTTGAATACTCTGAGAATCGCTTCTGAAAAAGGACCGATCATAAAAAGCAGTCTCATGCTGGGGCTTGGGGAAAAAAAGGAAGAGGTGGTTGAGTCGATGCGCCATCTGGTGGAAGCCAACTGCCAGATTCTTTCACTCGGACAATATTTGCGTCCTTCTAAACGTCACCTGGAGGTTGTGGAGTACATCCACCCAGACATATTTGCCGAATACAAAGCCATTGGCGAATCGCTGGGATTGGAGCATGTGGAAGCGGGACCGCTGGTGCGAAGTTCTTATCACGCCGACCGGCAAGCGCAAAACCTGATGGATTTGCGCACGCAACAAGGCTGATGTACTGCATTAGTGATTGCCTGCTAATATGTTGATTTAATGTGTTTATTTTAATATTTAAGGCTCATTGCTTCTTCGGCTACTTTCACCATTTCCTTTCCCCAGTCGAATACGAATCGTTGCTTATCAGCTAAAGTCGTGTTCAAAAGTTCGTCGTAGTATTCCTGATTCTCCATCAGGTTATTGATTTTTTCCGCGAGTATTTCGGGTTGGTCGGGAGGGAAGTGTTGTTCCGGATTTTGTATCAGTTCTATATTTTCTGGAATGGAACTGATCAGGCAGGGAACCCGACAGGCCATGGCTTCCAGGAGCGCGTTCGGGGTACCTTCACGCAAACTGGGGAAAACAAAAACATCAGCCGCGTTCAGCCATTTGGCGATTCTTTCTTCAACCTGGAATCCTGTCAGGGTTATTTTGTCTTGCAGTTTTAGCTGGTCAATTTCCTGTTCCAGTTGGGGGCGAAACTCTCCTTCGCCGATGATAACTTTATGGACACCTTCATGTTCGCTAAGTATCGCGGGCAGGGCGTTTATCAGATCGCGTTGTCCCCTTCAAATACGGGGAAACGAAGTGCTCAGTATTCCTGGCTTGAGACGAGAGCTTTGCATAATTGGAAATTCATCGCAAGGCTGAAGCCTTGCCCTACAAAACAATGGCCCCAGACTATGTAGGGCAATCCTCTAGGGTTGCGGCCCTTTAAAATAGCACTTGCACCTGTGCAGGGCACCAGTGCAAAATCCGCTCTTAGGAGAAGAATATGACTATGACATTGAAGAGCTCAATATGGAAAAGATTGCTTGAATACTTGTCAAAATCTTCATGTAATGTTAAATATTAAAGGGAAGGGCGGTTAATAAGGTTATCCCGGCCCGGGTCGTACGGTCAGCCCGCGCTTCATTAAGAGGGAGCCATGAAAGGAGAAGGTGTTGTGGAGTTGATTAAATTAACAGGTATTTTTGTGTTTGCCGCCGTAGCTCTGGGTTTTTTCGCCAGCATCGGTATCTGGGCGGCAGTCTCCTTCCTCAAGCTGTTCGGCATCGAAACCCTATAAGACAGATTGTTGTTATGCTTTTGTAGCCTGCCCCATGAATGGGTAGGTTACAGTTTCATCCCTGCCATACATTTAATTCCCTAATTTATTTTGCTCAGGCCAAAAGTTTCTCTGAACAGGTGGCGCATGACGAAGAGGAGGTTTTCTTTTTTCTCGGTCAATCGCCTCAGTGTGTAGGGCAACCAGGACTTGCCGTAAGGCACATAGATTCGCACCTGATAACCTCTGTCGAGGAGAGCTTTGTGGATATCCCGGCGAACTCCGTATAACATTTCAAAATAAAATGACCTAGGTGAAATATTTTCCTTTCTCACGAAATCGAGAATTTCGGTGAGTAAATACTCGTCATGAGTGGCAATCGCGGGGAGGAATCCTTCTTTAAGAATAATTTTAGCCTGTGTTAAAAAGTTTGTGCGAATATCATCCATTGAGGTCCAGGCGATAGTGTCTGGCTCCTTGTAGGCGCCTTTGCACAGTCGGATGGAAATTCCTTTTTCGATCAGACGTTCCATATCACCGCCTGTGCGGTACAGATAAGCCTGCACGGCTTGCCCCAGATTTCTGTATGTTTCATGCAGTTCGATACACAAGTTGATTGTCTGCTGTGTGTAGTCAGACCCTTCCATATCGAGCCGAACCGTGTGGCCTGAGGCCGCGCTCAAAATTTCCGAAACATTCCTTTTACATAAATCGCGGTCGATATCCAACCCCATTTGCGTGATCTTTACTGAGAAATCCACGGGCAGGGACTCTTTGTCCACTTGGCTGAGAAGGTCGAGATAGGCTTTCTGCGCCTGTTCGGCCTGATCTCTGCGGAGGGTGTTTTCACCGAGAATATCCACGGTAGACAGGTATCCAGATGTTTGCAGATTGTGGATGGATTTCATCGCTGTAGGCAGGTCCTCCCCGGCAATGAACCTTTTGGCAAATGGATAAAGAATATTCATGGTCAGCCTTCTGTGGCAATTGGCTCAAATAGATAACTCCATACCCTTTTTCTAATATAATGCTGTGAGGATACAGACGCATCCCTGCGGACAAATTTATGTTTATTAAATGGTCAACTGCTGATAGGTTAAGCTGGATTCTGTATAGCGCAGTTTCGGGGAAAGTTATTTATTTTAAAAATTTCTTATTGTTTAACAGGAGGGGATGATGTCGCTTGATTCAATAATGACACTGGGTTTATCGGGGTGTGCCGCATTGGCGGTTATTTACTATTTTTATAACAAAACCGGGTCGTCACGCTAGTTCAGTTACGGCGAGTCAGTTTAGCCCGAATCCTGTTGCGGGAGCAGATTGGCTGAGTTCGGGATTGATGGCAAATGCCTTTTGCAACGGTATTAAGATTCTTGATAGCGACCCTGTTTCAGATAGATGAGTCCCAGAAGATAATGGGCATCGGCATGGTCCTGATCCATGCTGATTGCTTCTTTGAGGGCCGGGACGGCCTCTTCGTATCTATTTGAAAGATAATAGGACAGGGCCATGAAGTAATGTGCCAGCGGATAATCGGGGTCTATCTTCAGGGCCAGCTTATAGCTTTCTCCCGCCTCTTGATGTCTTTCTAGTGCGGCGCGCTACCCCTAATTTAAAATGTGCCCCGGCAAAGCTGGGCTGAATGCGTATCGTCTCCTCAAACGCTTTGATTTTCTCCAGATGTTTCCCTAAAGTCCCATAAGCAATTCCCAAGGAGTAATGTGTTTTTGCAAAATTGGGTTCCAACTCCATCGCTTTGGTTAATGGGGTTGTTGCATCCTGATATTGTCCCGATTTCAAAAGAGCATGACCCAATTGTAAATACGGTATTGCGTCTCCGGGATTTTTTAAGATTTTCTTTTTTATTGCGCGAATATCTTTATTACTCGCACCCGTAACTACGGCGACCCCAAGAATCAGAAAAGCAAAAATTAAAATATATGTGATTAACCGTTTCATAAAATTTTGGCCCCAAAACTTTAATCCGGGGTAACGTAACGATTAAAAAATTTAATGTAAAGATGGAAATTTTAAGTCCAAGAATTTTAATGGTACCTTGACTTATGCACCTTTGATTTCCATATTCTCTGCATGACAGCGCACAAAAGATTCTCCTGAAGAATAAATTTTCGGGTAGGTGTTTTTGCATTTGTGTTTTAGTGGAGAGCCTTCTGCTTCATTGAGAAAAATTGGACAGCGTGGATGGAAATGGCATCCGGTGGGTGGATTGAGTGGGGAGGGCACGTCACCTATTATCGGATGAAATGTTTTGCGCTTTGACGGATCGGGGATGGCATCCAATAAAGATTGTGTATATGGATGCATTGCGTTTTGAAAAATTTTTTCTACTGTGGCGTACTCAACAATTTTACCAAGGTACATAATGGCAACGCGATCTGCCATGTATCGGACCACACTTAAATTGTGCGTGATGAATAAATAGGTCAGGTTCCTTCTTGCCTGTAACTGTTTGAAAAGATTAAGTACTTGCGCTTGTACTGAGACATCCAGGGCACTGGTGGGTTCGTCCAGAACGAGAAATTCCGGTTCAAGGATTAAGGCCCGGGCAATCGCGATGCGTTGTCTTTGTCCACCGGAAAATTCATGCGGGTATCTTTCTGCAATAGAGGGTGACAAACCCACTTCACTTAAAACATGTTCAGTTTTTTTTCTATGTTCAACAGGATCAATGTTTGGAAAGTGTACATGCAGTCCCTCTCCAACGATATCTTCAATCGTCATGCGTGGAGATAACGATCCCATTGGATCTTGAAATACAATTTGCATCTTGTTTCTGATCTTTTTTAATTCTTCGTTATTTAGTTTCATAATGTCCTGACCGTGGAGAAGTACTTCCCCCTTCGCTTCTCTGGTCAGTCGCAAAATGGACTCGCCCAATGTTGTTTTGCCGCAACCTGATTCACCTACAAGCGCAAGGGTGGAACCTTTTTGTATTTCCATATTCACATTGTCGACAGCTTTGACATAATTTGCGATGCGTAGAAAGACTCCCTTGCGAACTGGAAACCATGTGCTAAGGGAATTAATGGTGACGATAGAATCGCTTCGCAACTTCCTGTCTGGCACTGGAATACGTTTTGCTTTTATTTCGTCGGCGGAATGGTTTCCCTTGTCATATAAATGGCAGGCAGTGGTATGTCCTGGGTTCAAGGTGCATTTGGGGCCATCTATCGATTTGCAGATATCCATAACCTGATGACATCGATCTGCGAAAAGACAGCCCTCGCCATAATCTGTCGCGCCGGGAACCATTCCGGGAATGGTGTTCAATAGATAACCCGTGTCCTCTGGTTTTGGAATCGAATCAAATAAACGTCGTGTGTATGGATGAGCCATGTTATTAAACACAATTTCACGGCTTCCCAGTTCCACGATTCGTCCGGCGTACATGATGGCGATGTCGTCGGCCATCTGATTAACAATCCCCATGTCGTGGGTGATCAACAAAATAGCCATGCCCGTTTCCTTCTGGAGGTCGGACATCAACCTGAGAACCTGTGCCTGGATGGTGACATCGAGCGCAGTTGTCGGTTCATCGGCAATGAGCAGTTTGGGTTTGCAGGCCAGCGCCATGGCAATCATCACACGTTGCTTCATGCCGCCTGACAGTTCATGCGGAAAACTGTCCACGCGTTTGTCGGGGTCCGGAATTCCCACATGATCAAGTAACTCTACAGCCCGTTTACGGGCCAGACCCTTGGCGATTTTGCTGTGCTGACGCAGGGGTTCTTCCAACTGATTACCGATTCGGTAAAGAGGATTGAGGGATGTCATCGGTTCCTGAAAAATCATAGCGATATCGTTACCGCGCAGGGACCGCATTTCTTCTTCCGAAAGCTGTGACAGGTTTTTGCCATCGAATTTGATTTGGCCGGAAGGATGGAATCCATTCTCAGCGATGAGGCGTATCAATGAATATGCGGTTTGCGTTTTACCACATCCCGACTCTCCAACGATGGCCAGGGTTTTCCCTTGCTCAATGTCGAAAGACACACCGTCTACGGCCTGGGCGGTTTTATCCAGTCCAACTTTGAAGTAGGTTCTCAAATCTTTGACTTCAAGCAACTTGGTCATTCAGGCATTCCTTTTCTGATCAAACGCGTTGCGTATGCCTTCACCGACAAAAGTCAGCATGGTCAGGGTTACGCTGAGAACTATAAATGTAGGAAGCAATATCCAGATTGCCTGCAAATTGGTTTTTCCCTGTGCCAGCAGTTCGCCGATGCTGGGCGCGGGACTGGGAACGCCAAGGTTCAGAAAGTCGAGGCTCACCAGTGCCAGGATTCCCGCTGTTACTTCGAAAGGAAAAAATGTGACCACAGGCGTTAACGCGTTTGGAAGAATGTGTCGGCGCATGATTTTAAAATTGGATACACCCATTGCCTTTGCCGCTTTGACATATTCAAAGTTGCGAATTTTTAAAAATTCGGCGCGGATGTAGGCCGCTATACCCATCCACGCGGTCAAGTTTAGTATAAAAAACAGTAGCAGAACCGAGGGGACGAGAAATGAACTTAAGATGATGAGAATGTAAAGTCGAGGAATTGATCCCCATATCTCGGTCAATCGCTGACCTATCAAGTCTATCCAGCCGCCAAAGAAACCTTGAGTGCCGCCAAGCAAACAACCTATCAAAGTACCTGTGATGGCCAGGGAAAGCCCAAATATCATCGAAATGCGAAACCCGTAAATGAGTCTTGCCAGAACGTCTCGTCCACGGTCATCGGTTCCCAGATAGTGACCATCTACCCAGGATGACTCTATTACCTGATTGGTTTCTTCTATAAAAGTTTTATACGGGGCCGCAAGTACGACATTTCCTGATTTGCTTTCAGTTTGGATGTATTTGTAGTCATAGCGAATGGGAGGCCAAAGAATCCAGTAATCACGCTGTTTCACGGGGACTTTGGAGAAAGTGGTTTCCATGTTGGGTGTCCTTGGACTTTCTGAAACTTCATCTTCAAAATCGTCAATTCCTATGGTGAACGATGGAATCTCTTCCTCTTCTTCAAAGTCATCAATGCCAAGGGAAAAAACTTCCGTATCCTCTTCTTCAAAATCACCCAGGCTCAGGGACAATTGCGGCTGATTTTTATTTTGAGTTGACAGGGGAGGGCCCTCGTCAGATTTTCCACTAATAAGGTTCAGGAAGCCGGGGGAGAGGTAATCCGGTTCACTGGGAAGGGTGCCGCCAAAATCTTTTTCACTGTACGTGAACAATATGGGAGCGAAAGTTTTTCCATCAACCACCAGCAGGATAGGGCGAACATTGCATAAAAATTCAGCCGGTGCCGTAACGATAAAAAGAACTGCCAGAATAATAAAACTGGTGAAGGCTCGCTTGTCCCGTGTGAATTTTCCCCATTTAAGTTTAATGCCCTTGTCGATTTTCATATCTTTTATCCCTGTGATTCGTCAAAAGAGATTCGTCGATCAATGAGAACATATGAAAGGTCTGTCAGTAGCTGACCAATCAGTCCCATCAGGGAAAATATGAATAATGTTCCCAACACGATTGGATAATCTCTTTGGATGACGGCCTGATAGGAAAGCAGACCCAGTCCGTCCAGGGTAAATATTTGTTCGATTAAAAGAGAGCCCGCGAAAAACATTGCCAGAAAAGCAATGGGAAAGCCTGTCACCAGAGGGATGAGCGCGTTCTTAAGAATATGTTTGAATAGAATTAATTTCTCTGGCAAGCCTTTTGCGCGGGCCGTGAGAACATATTGTTTTCTTGTTTCCTCAAGAATGGCGTTTTTTGTAAGCATGGTGAGGGTGGCGAATCCTCCCAACACAAAACAAAACAGAGGAGCCGCCAGATGGTGTAGGTAGTCAATCAATTTTTCAAAAGTTGACCAATCCTCATACCCGGGTGTGCCCGCCGAAGTTAATCCCGACAACGGAACCAGGTGGAAAATCGCGCCATCTCCTGGTCCCAGAAACACAATCACAAAAATTCCCATCACGAATCCGGGAATACTGTATCCAATCAGCACGATGAGACTGGTCGCCGTATCAAATTGTGTTTCATGCCTGACGGCTTTAGAGATTCCCAGGATGATACATACGATATAGGTTAGGAAGAAGCTACTTATGCCGAGCGATGCCGAGACGGGGAGTTTTTCTATAATTAACTCAAGTACAGATTTGTTACGGTAAAAAGAATCTCCGAATTTGAAAACGAGGAAACCCTCCCAGTTGTCTCTACTGAAAATACTTTCTGCGAGTGGCGCTTGTCGATTCTTTGGTGAATACCACAGGAATGTTCTGAGGTAGCGTTCCCAAAGGGGGCGATCCAGATGGTATATTTTTTTTAGTTGGGCAAAATGTTTTGGGTCGATTTCCCTTTGCTTAAGGGACATCGCTCCCTGAGCTCCTCCGCCGGCTTCCGAAAGGACACTCGAGTGACCTCTGAGGAGAGATTTCATCTGGTCTATTGGTCCACCGGGAACGAACTGGATGATCAGAAACGTGATGGTAACGATTCCGATCAGGGTGGGAAACATCAACAGCATTCGGCGGATTATGTAAGCTGTCATATGCAGGGATTTATTGGAGAGAGATTCCTGAGGCCCAGGCCTCTTTCAATTTAGTTGCTTTGTCTTTATCCCACCACCACCACTCAAGAATGTTATTTATTATGGCGGATTGAGATGAGTTGATCGCAGGTCGCGAGAATTTTCGCCAATAGACGAGTCTGTCGTATGCGATATACCAGTGAGGTACGATGTAAAACTGGTGCGTTAAAATACGATCCATGGCTTGGATCGCATCGATTAATTCTTTTCTTGAATTTGCCTTGACAATAATACCTATTAATTCATCGATGGCAGGATTTTCAATACCCATATAATTTCTTGAGCCAGGAGTTTTTGCGGCCTCACTGCTCCACATATAACGTTGTTCGTTTCCTGGTGAGCGGCTTTGACCATATCCTGTGACAATCATATCAAACTTGAAGTTTCTGAGAATTTCTTCGTACTCAGCGATTTGAGCGACCTTAATTTTCATTTCCACGCCGATTTTTTTCAGATTGTTTTTGTAGGGCTCCGCGATACGCATAAAATCGGGGCTGGCGAGCAATAATTCGAAAGTCATATGTTTACCGTTTTTGACGCGTATTCCGTCCTTTCCGATCACCCAGCCGGCGGAATCAAGCAAAGCATTTGCCATGCTAATATTTTTACTTAAAGAAAGGCCCTGGCCCGGAGTTCCCACAGGTTTGGTTAATGCTGTCTTGGGCACAAAAGAGGCTCCGTGTTTCTTTCGTAATTTGGTTAGCAAAGTTTTGACATTGCCGAATGGAATTCCACTCGCCTTCATCTCAGGATTGTTGTCGAAGTAGCATTCGTTACGCGCATATTGTCCGTAAAAGAGGTTTTTATTGCTCCACTCAAAATCAAACGTCATGGCAATAGCCGCACGTACCTTTCGAGATGAAAATATTTTATTGCGTTGGTTCATGGCAAAACCCTGCATTCCCGCTACTCTTGTGTGAGGGAATTTTTTTTTATCGTAGTAGCCTTTTTTTACATAGTCACCCTTAAAGTCCAGGGCCCAGTCACGAGAGCTGTTGACCATGAGTGCATCAAAATCGCCCCCTTTGAAACCTTCGCGCATTGCTACCGGATCGAGATAAATTTTCCACGTGACTTGATCAAAGTTGTATCTTCCTTTATTAACAGCCAGGTTCTTTCCCCACCAATCAGTTTTTCGCTGGAGAGTGATGTGTTTTCCAAATTCGAAGTCTTTTACAGTGTAAGGCCCGCTTCCAACAGCGATACTGTCGAAATCAGAACCGAATGATTTTCCTTTAACACCATAGATGTGTTTGGGGAAGATGGTCATTTGTCCTGTTATCAATGGTAGTTCCTGATTAAAGATTGCGAACGTGTATTTCACCGTATGGTCATCAATTTTTTCTACAGTTTTGATATCCTTAAAATATTGTTTGTAGATGGGATGGTATTCAGGTTCTTTGATCAGATTAAAGGAGAACACAAAGTCATCTGCTGTGACCGGGTGTCCGTCAGAAAATCTGGCATGTTGATAAATATGGTAGATCATCGACAAGCGGTCTTCGGCCAGTTCTACTTTCTCAACAAGATTGCCATATTGCGAAAAAGGTTCAGCATCATCGGCGGAACTGTCCATTGGAGTTTGGAAAATCAGGGCTCCTATCCCTGGGGCGGGGACCCCTTTTAGAGAAGCCGGATTCAATTTTGTGAATGCGCCAAAATCAGATAGAACAAGTTGCCCCCCTTTTTCTGCTTCGGGATCACTATATTTGTATGCTTGGCCAGGAAGGTACTTCAGGTCCTTCGGGCCGTATAGGGAGAGTCCGTGATTAGGGCCAGCGATAGCGATACTTGCCACAAATAACATACAAGTCATTGAAACTAATAATATTATATAATTTGCTCTAGCCATGGATTTGTTGTTAGTATATTTTATCAGTTGACATTTTAGCATTCTATTCAAATTAAAGACTAGGAAACTGCCATATTTAGTAAAACGTCCCATTGTTCAGGTATCCGATATTCTAAAATATTAAGAAAATGGCCGATATACTGTCCATTTTTAAAGAAGCCCATGATGTCACCGGGCTATGGCCCACCTTCTCCCAGTATTTCAAGAAAAACTCCATCCCGAACTTTCAGGTAAACGAGTCTATTATTTCACAGAACGCACGCCTCCCAACCACAAAGGCGGGACTAAACAAGCTTAAAAAGAATTAAGTTATTAGAGGCAGGTTCCTTTTGCAGATATCCTGCTCTGGGGTAGTCGGGGAATTCTTTTTCTCTCTTGCTTGTTAACGATATTGTTTTCTGATAATCTCGCTTGACTGTTAAATCGTAGTCCGTCGTCATGACGGTTCGACTATATATTTCATAATGCCCCAAAAACACCGATCCACGCGAAAAATCAGTATTGGTTCCCTGCAAATTGGCGGAGACTCTCCCTTGGCCGTCCAGAGTATGGCCGCCACGCAAACGCAGAATCTGGAAGCCACGGCTCGTCAGGTAGAGATACTTGAGTTGGCAGGTGCAGATGTCATTCGCATTGCTGTTGACAGCGAGGATGATGCTACGGCGCTTAAAATTCTTCGTGAAAAATTTCCCAATCCAGTTTTTTCGGTTGACTTACAGGAAAATTACAAACTAGCTCCAAAAGTAGCTCCGTTTGTGAATAAAATCCGCTATAACCCAGGTCATCTGTTTCATCTGGAGAAAGATAAGTCAATCCGCGAAAAGGTAAAATTCATTATAGATGCGGCCCGGGCAAATAGCTGTGCTGTTCGCATTGGAGTTAATTGCGGGTCTATTGATCCGGAATATAAGGAAAAATATAAGGATGATCCTGTGGAGGGGATGGTACGCTGTGCGGTGGATCATTGTCAGATGTTGGATGACTTGAAGTTTGAAGACTACTGTGTTTCTTTGAAGGATTCAGATTCTGATAAAGTAATCGACGCCAATCGTAGGTTTTCCAAAGAACGCCCCGATGTTCCTTTGCATCTGGGTGTTACTGAGGCGGGATTACCGCCTGAGGGTATAATCAAAACGCGGATTGCGTTTGAACAACTTATATCAGCTGGAATCGGTGATACCATCCGCGTTTCTCTCACCTTGCCTAATGAGGATAAAGGGCAGGAAATTGTGGTCGGTCGTGAAATTATAAAAGATATTGAAGAAGGAAGGTTCCGGTCTGTCCCAGATAATTTTCTGGAAGGTCTGAATATCATCGCCTGCCCGAGTTGTTCGCGGGTCGAGAATGACAAATTTGTTGAATTAGCTCAGGAAGTCCGTAAAATTACCACATACGCAGAGAAACACAAGCTAACCATCGCTGTCATGGGATGTCGCGTTAATGGTCCGGGAGAGACCGATGACGCAGATCTCGGACTTTGGTGTGGTCCCTCAAGGGTGAATTTGAAAAAGGGCACCGAGACACTTGGTTCCTATTCATATGATGAAATCCTGGTCCAATTGAAAAAGGAACTTGACCTGATAATTGCCAGTGGGAAGGGGTAGAAAACGGTTTCTCTCTAGCGCTTGTAGTCAGATGAGAGCCTTTAAGGCCCCCTGATTTTAACAACAAAATAATCTTTAGTCAGGAAATAAAAATGGAACTGGTCGTTGAAGAGTTGGAATCGTTAAAACGTAAACTGGACATCACTATTCCAGAAGATATTGTTACAGCGAGAGTCGACAATGCCTACAAGGAATTGAACCGTCAGATGACAATGCCTGGCTTTAGGCCAGGTAAAATTCCACGCCACATTATGGAAAAACAGGTTCCCCTGCAATCGTTCACTAATATGTTTCAGGAACTATTGCAGGAATATTATGAAAAAGCCTTGCGAGAGAGTGGAATCGTTCCAGCGGGATCACCGGAAATTGATAATTCTGACTTTCAGGATGTCAAAAAGAACAGTCCGCTTAAATTTTCTGTCACCGTCGATATTAAGCCTGAGGTGAAGGTCAAGGCATACAAGGGAATTAAGGTTAAAAAGGTGGAGACTTCCATCTCCGAGCAGGAGGTTGAGGTGGCGATCAAAAGCATTCTTGATCAATATGGAACCTTTGAGCATCATGAGGATGACCATAAGGCGGAGAAGGGTGATTATCTGGTAATCGATTTTGAAGGTTTTTTTGATGGGCAACCTTTGGAAAATGGAAGCGCTAAAAATCATATTGTGCGTATCGGCGAAAAGAAAATGTTAAAAGGTTTCGAAGAAGAATTGATAGGTCATACCTTGGGAGAAGAATTCAAGGCAAAAGTCATTCTGCCGGCTGACTGGAATAATAAGATTAGCCGGGTACGCATACCCGTTCCAGGGGCAGTAGATGAAGCTCCTGATGATATTGCTGTATTCAATATAAAAATTAATGAATTAAAGAAAAAAATAATGCCTGAACTCACTGATGATATTGCCGAGAAGGAGGGGTATGATTCTATAGATAATATGAAAAGGGGTGTTAAGACCAAACTCCAGTCAATTTACGAGCAAAAGGAAGAAATCAGAATCAAGGAGGAAATCTTTGATAAGGTTGTCAAGGAAAACGAAATCGAAGCCCCCGAATCCATGGTTGAAAATGAATTAAAATTTATGACCGAGGGAATGAAGTTTCAAATTGAGCAATCGGGTATGCAAGTTGAAGATTCTGGGTTTGATGAAGAAAAGGCAAAAGATGAGTGGCGCGGCAAGGCGGAAAATAATTGTAAGGGATATCTTCTGTTAGAGAATATAGGCACACTGGAAAATATTCATGTCAGCCAATTTGATCTGGAGGAAGAATTTAAGACACTCGCTGAGCAGAGCAAGCAAAAGTTTGACGACGTTAAAAATAGAATGATGAGCAATCCAGAAGTTATCAAGCACACTAGCTCTAAAATTCTCGGTCGCAAGGTTATGGATTTTCTATATGCCAATAGTGAGTTCGAGTATGTTGATAAACTTGATGAGAAAAAAACAGGGGAAGAGTAAGGCCTGAAGGCCGCGATTGAATGGAATTAATTTTATGGCAAAAGTGAAATATACAAAGGTGATGAAATGCGAGGATCTTGAGATTGGTAAATCCGCCATCATAACGGCTGGAGAAAAAGAGATCGCGATCTTTAATTATAAAGGACAGTATTACGCTATAGAAAATGTTTGTCCTCATAGAGGCGCGCCGCTGGGTGAGGGGAGAATTGAAGAAGGAGTTCTCATTTGTCCAAATCATGAATGGCGTTTTGAGCTGAAGACCGGTTGGTGTCCCCAGAACCCCGAACTCCATACAGAAACCTATCCAGTCAAAGTTCATGACGGAAAGATTTATGTGCGGTTGGAGAAACCAAAAGATCAGATCGCCGCTGGAAGCTCTGCAACCAATTTGCCTGCCGATTTAAAGGTAAATGTTCCTATCATTTTAAAACCCCGAAATCCAGACGAAGAACTTTAGCCGCAGGGCAAAAATAGGCTGTGATATAGCTTCTTTTGAGATGTCTCTTGTTTTGTTAAAGGTGTTTAGCCTATGGGGTTGTCGTCTTTTATTTCGACCCATTTAGGGTCGCCGTGGGCTTTATAATTTTCCGTTCCGGCAAAAGTACCTTTGTGGTAGATATTACATTTATACTTTCCTCCGCCGAACGTTTCTGTGATAAATGCTACGGGTTCTTCAAGGTGTATGAGTTCGGGAGTTCCATACTTCCCTATCAGTTTAAATTCCATTCCCATTCCAGATGGAAGCAGAACATAGAATTTCAGATTGGTTTCTGCAAGAAACTGCATCATATCCTCATCCATTTGATCGCGGGTATAGCCACGCCCGTGTTTCTGTCTTGCCCGCCGCTTCAGATAATCTTCAAGTAGATTGAAGAACCACCAGTTTTTCCCCTTTCTCGTATCGTGAAGGAAAGGGTATTCTACAAATCCATGTTTATTGATGAACGGTTTTTTGGCCATGAACAGGTCGTCTCCAAATAATTTCTTCAATTATACTGGATGGTGAAAAATCCAGACGAGCGCTTATTGAAAAATATGTTATACGATTAGGATGGTTCATGGCATCATTATATTCCCGATTTTATTGACGGTTAGGATTCCAGTCAAGTCTGTATGATTTGTTGTCTCCAGAATCCTATGCAGAATCAATGCGTTGGTTGGTGGACTGCATTCCTGTCAGGGAGAATCCTGTTTGGCTCGATGCCGGGTGTGGATCTGGAGCGATTATTAATTTGTTGGATAATGAGCTCCAGATTGGAACCTATATTGGAATAGATATTCTGTTAGCGGGTTTGGCGAGCGCTTAAAAAATAGCGGAATTTAAAACACTGTCTGACAAAATTCATCGAGCGTCAATTAAAATAGAAAATTTGGCATGCTTCTGAAAGGGAGGCACTTTGCGCAGAACTTTGTGAGAGTGGATTCTCAATCAAACATGTTGAATCAGCCTACGCAGATTTAGCAACGCTTTTGATCGCTGGTTGAGCTTTCTGGGAGGTTGTTTACACAGGAAATTTGTTTGTCCATCCTTGCCATAACTTTCCATGACTGCCTGAGTGAAGTGCATATATTGAACGCCAGTGGTAAATGAGGTCAGGCTGATATCCTCTTCGCCCCGAATCGCATTTATAAATTTTTCTTCTACGCCCCAGGAACCTCTGTCCTGACTTTCAACGCTGACTTCCTTTATGGAATCATCGGTGACCCTGCTTGATATAGGTACGAATGGTTTTGTCTGCATGCAAAGTGAATGGCGCTGGAACCAACTGGGCGATGCGGAGGCAGGATGATTCGGAAGCCACAAACATTTGCCTTGCTTCAGCACGGTTCATGGCCATACGAGCTTCGCAATGGAGGTAGGGCCCGGTCCCTATAACGATAGCATCCACGTTATCGGAGCTAATAATTTCCTGCCAACTGGAACGAACTTGAGAGATATTGAATTCGGCGGCGACTTTATCTCTAGAAGCTTTAGTCCGGTTTGCGATTTCTACAAGTTCAACACCCGGAAGATCCAGTAATTTTGGGATATGCATCTTCCGGGTGTTTTATCCTACTCTGATAATACCAACTTGGATTTTATCCTGCGACATGGATTACAGGCCCGCGGCTTTTTTGATGGTCTTGGCTTTGTCGGTTTTCTCCCAGGTGAAGCTCGCTTCTTTCCTGCCGAAGTGACCATAAGCGGCAGTTGGCGAATATCTGGGTTTGAGAAGATCAAGTGTTTTGACAATCCCTGCTGGTTTCAAATTAAAATGACCGCGAACCAGGTCTTCAAAAATATCGGGATTAATCTTGTGAGTGCCAAATGTTTCGACGAAAACTGAAACAGGATCAGCCACACCGATGGCATAGGCTAGTTGTACTTCAAGTCGGTCAGCTGTACCTGCCGCTACCAGATTCTTGGCGATATAACGTGCCATGTAAGCCGCCGAGCGATCAACCTTGGACGGGTCTTTTCCAGAGAATGCACCGCCTCCGTGTCTGGAGAATCCGCCGTAGGTATCGACAATGATTTTTCTTCCGGTCAAACCACAGTCACCATGTGGTCCACCCACAACAAAATTTCCCGTTGGATTAATATGGATTTTCATTTTCTTAGCGCGAAATCGCTCAGGGATAACTTTATTGATCACTTGTTCTGTTATTTCCGAGCGCAATTTTTTATTTGAAATGCCAGGGTTGTGCTGAGTGGAAATGACCACGGTTTCTATGCAGACAGGTTTATCATTTTCATATCTTACTGAAACTTGCGATTTGCTGTCCGGACGCAGGTAGGGTAGTTTTCCATTTTTACGGACATCAGCCAGTTTTTTTACTAGTTTATGGGAGTACATGATCGGCATAGGCATGAGTTCCGCTGTTTCTTTGGTCGCGTAGCCAAACATCATTCCCTGATCACCTGCTCCTTGTTCCTTCTTTGATCCCTCATCGACTCCCTGGGCGATATCCTTGGATTGTTCATCCAGGGAAACCAGCACCCCGCAGGTTTCGAAGTCAAACCCCATTTCAGAGTGGGAGTAGCCAATTTTTTTAATGGTACTTCTTACAATGTGCGGAATCTCTATATAACATTTTGTAGAAATCTCACCAGCAACTACCGCATACCCTGTTGTTATCATCGTTTCGCATGCGACCCGGGCCTTTGGGTCTTGGGCCAGAATGGCATCAAGCACAGCATCAGATACTTGATCGGCAATTTTATCGGGGTGGCCCTCTGAAACGGATTCAGATGTGAATAGAAATGATTTCTTCTTCATGAGTCTCCTCTTTGATTTGAAGTGTTTCGATTTTATGTATTATTAGCAGGATTTATAAATGGTTATATTTTATTAAGAAATTTCTTTAACCTCATATTTTGAATCTTGCGCGAAATCGGATGGATACCGCTTTTTCATCTCTTCGTTCAGGAAGGTATTAATTTCATTTGTTGAGCCAAGGCTTAAAACGTGTTTGGAAAATTCCTCAGCATCTTTTAGGCTGGATTGGCAAATAATCTTTTTAATTTTTGGAATCGAATGCGGGTCCATGCTCAAATCAGACAAATGACCAAGTCCGAGCAGGAATAGGGTGATCATGGGGTCCCCCCCTAGTTCACCACATATGGAAACCCTTTTTCCAGCGGTCGCCGCGGCATCAAAAACATGTTTCAGGGTTTTTAAAATGGACGGGTTATAGGGTTGGTATAAATGCGCAACTTGTTCGTTAATTCGGTCAACCGCCAGAAGGTACTGAATCAGGTCATTGGTGCCTATACTTATAAAGTCAACCTCTTTCAAAATAAGTTCGGCGCAAATTGCGGATGATGGTGTTTCTATCATCGCGCCTATTTCAATGTCCTCGTTAAACGGAATTTGCTCCGCTCGGAACTCTTCTTTAATACCTTCAAGAATACTATTTGCTTGAACTATTTCATCCGCATCGGAAATCATCGGATACAGTATCTTTACTTCTCCATAGAGGCTTGCTTTTAGGATGGCTCTAAATTGTATGATGAATTGCTCCGGTTTCGCCAGGGACATGCGAATTCCTCTTAGCCCCAAAGCTGGATTGTCCTCATCGTTATGGCCATAAAAGTGAAGTTGTTTGTCCATTCCAATGTCTAATGTTCTTATGACTACTGGAAGGGGGGCAAGTTCCTGGGCCACCCTTTTAAAGTTTTCATAGAGATCTTTTTCGGTGGGAAGAGTGTGGGCATTTAAATATAGAAACTCGGTTCTGAACAACCCAACCCCTTCCGCACCAAATTTTTTGAGTCCTTTGATTTCGTCGGTAGTTTCTATGTTTGCCATGAGTCGAACACGAGACTTATCCAGTGTTATTGCTGGTTGGTCTATATTTTCCAGCAATTTTTCTTCATATTTTTTGTAGTTGGCTTGTTTTATCTTGTAATGTTCTAGGATTGTTTCGGATGGATTGGGTATGACATAACCATCAATACCATCAACTATGATGGGGTCCCCAGTGTTGATCTCTGCGGCCAGATCTTTGATTCCGACCACACCGGGAATTCCCAGGGCTGATGCAAATATTCCTACATGCGAGGTTTTGCCGCCTACTTCGGTGGCGAGTCCCAATACAAAATTACGCGGAATTGACAGTGTGTCGGATGGGCTTAAGGTATGGGTGATCAGGACAACGGGTTCCTGTATTTCTGAAAGCGAGTCCTGATTGTGTCCGAACAGGTTTTTTATAACTCCATGGACGACCAACTCAAGGTCGTCTTTTTTCCCCTTTAGATATTCGTCGTTAATATTGTTGAACAGGCGGGTGAATTTATCCAGGGTTTCTGTGATTGCCCACTCAGCGTTCATTCTTTCCTTGCGAATTCTATCGATTGTGTCTGTAACGAGAATGTCATCTTCAAGCAAAAGGGTATAGGTGTCGAGGATGATAGAGTATTTTTCCGCTACTTTTGAAGCTCTCTTTTTGGTTTCCTGCATTTGGATTTTGGTTTTATTGATAGCTTGACGAAAACGGTGGACTTCATCCTCTATGTCATCAGGATTGAGCTTCTGTTTAAGAATGCATAGCTTTGACCGATCGAGTATGTATGCTCGAGCAATGGCTATTCCTTTTGATACTGCTATTCCCTTAAACATTAATTGAGATTACCTTTCAATTTAGAGGCGAGTTGAGCAGGGTCGAAAATTGGAAGTATTTGTTGGAGAGACTGGCCTCATTGTTAAATGAACTTTGAATCTTCATCCACAAGAATCGAATAAATTTTATCTGTTTCAGTGGCGCTCAATACATTTTCGCGCAGAGCAGGATTTTTTAAAAGTCTAGATATGCGGGCCAACGCCTTCAAATGCTGGCCTGTAGAATTAGAAGGAGCTATAACGAGACAAATAAAATGAACGAGTTTTTTGTCCAGCGATTCAAATTCTACACCTTTCTCGGAGCGGGCAAACAATGTTATTATACGATCGATATCTTCCAGCTTGGCATGCGGAATCGCTACATTTTCACCGATTCCAGTGCTCCCTAACTTTTCTCGTTCTGTCAAAGCGGAAAAAAGGATGTCCTTGCTCTTAACAGCCCCTATATCCTCAAGGAAAGTTGAAAGTTCTTTCAGAGCACTGTCTTTATCGGTGCCAGCCAGATTGGTGATAACAAATTCTTTTTTTAATATATCTGTGATTTTCATTGACAGAGAGAAGTATTTTAAATATGCGTGTGCAGAGAATGGTTTTTTAGTCGGCTAGCTTGTTCTTTGCTTCAGACCCTTTTTTAATTCTCATATCCTGCGAGCGTTCTTTGTGTTTCTTCAGTTGCTTTTCGATTTTTTCAAGAACATTGTCCATTGTTTGATACAGGTCTTTTGTCTCTTCATCTGCATGCACTGTGCAACCTTTGGTCTTGACGGTAACTTCGGCCATGTGGCGATGTTTTTCAACGTGAAGTGAAATGTGGACATCCGCGCTTTCGCCCAAGTCCTGAATAGTCTTGCTCATTTTGCCATTCAAGTGGTCCCTTATTGCATCTGTTATTTCAATGTTTCTGCCAGTTACCGTCAGTTTCATGTTACATCTCCATGTTTTCTATAATAATTTGTCTGTGTATAAATATACGATGATGGTTGTGGGTGTAGCGTTTTAAAAAATTCGTTTTCTTTTGCTGGCAGGGGGGATGTTAAGTTCCTTACGATATTTTGTAATGGTTCGTCTGGCAATTTTTGCATTTCTCCGCATCAAAACCTGAACCATTTCATCATCCGTTAGCGGTTTTCTTTCATCTTCCTCGGCAATTACTTCCTTGATAATATTTTTTACGCGAATCGACGACATACTACCGCCCATGTATGACTTGATTCCGCTATGAAAAAAGAATTTTAACTCAAATACTCCTTGCGGGGTGTCTATATACTTGTTGGTGGTTATTCTGCTCACCGTAGATTCGTGCATCTCAATATCTTTGGCTACATCTTTCAAAACCATGGGCTTAAGGTACGAAAACCCCTGATTCAGGAACTCCTCCTGCAATTTTACAATACTTTTTCCTACTTTATCGATGGTTTGGCGTCGCTGGTCAACACTTTTTATGAGCCACAAAGCAGACCTGTGCTTATCTTCAAGATAGTCCTTGGTTTCTCCCTTGCCACTTGTTTTTAAGAGATTTTGATAATAAGGGTTGATGCGGAATTTAGGTATGCCATCATCATTAAGAGTTACGTCATAGCCTTTATCTGTTTTAATCACAAATATGTCAGGCACGACATAGTCTATTTGTTCAGAGCTGATGATTTGCCCTGGTTTTGGGTTATATCCTGATATTTTTTTTACTGCCTCGACAATGGATTCTACCCTGATCTTAAGTTCGGCGGAGATTTTCAATAAATATCGTTCTTCAAGTCGGTCCAGATACTGATCAATTAATTTCAGGATAAGTGGGGTGCAATTTTCATCTGCTTTGGCCTGAATCATTAGGCATTCCTTCAATGATCGGGCGCCAACGCCAATCGGTTCAAACCCCTGTATTATTTTAAGGATATCGGTGGCTTCACTTTCTTCTGCCTGGCTGATCTCACAAATCTCGCTGATTTCGCAACCCAGATAGCCATCGTTTTCGATATTACCAATGATGCAACTACCGATAAACTTTTCTCGTTCATCATTAAGGGTAAGGTTCAATTGCCACAATAAGTGGTCATGCAGTGAGGGTTCTTTTTTGTAGGTTGCCTCGATGGAGGGACGCTCTGTATAGCTTTCTGCCGAGCTGCCACGGTCTATATTGTCCTGGAAATAAGTATCCCAATCCATATCCGGATTTTCCAATGTATGTTCTGTTTCTTTTTTCTGGGGAATATCAAAATCTTCTTTCGGTTCTGTGGGATCAGACTCTTCTGTGATTTCATTTTCTTCCTGTGCGTCATCCTCTTCCAGAACTTCTTCCAGAACAGGGTTTTCCATTATTTCCTGACGGACTTGCTGGGCCAGCTCCAGGCGGGCCAATGGCAACAGTTTGATAGCCTGCTGAAGCATGGGGGTCATCACCAGCTTCTGGCTCATCTTCAGGTTGACATTGAGTTTCATTTCCATTGCCATGCTATTGCCCGCCTCCGGTCATTAAAGAGAGAACTGGTCTCCCAGATAAATCTGTTTTACTTTTTCGTCCTGAGCCACTTCGTTGGGCAAACCAGATGCGATAATCTCACCCGCGTTGATGATGTATGCCCGGTCTGTAATGCTTAACGTTTCTCTTACATTGTGGTCTGTGATCAACACTCCGATTCCCTTATTTTTGAGATGGGAAATTATCGACTGGATATCAGCGACCGCTATCGGATCAATGCCGGCAAATGGCTCATCCAAAAGTATGAACTCGGGTGAAGTCGCTAATGCCCGGCTTATTTCAACCCGTCGCCGCTCACCTCCTGAGAGTGCGTAGGCCCGGGCATTTTTAATGTGCAGGATATTCAGCTCCCTGAGTAAAGTCCGTGCTCTTTTCTTACCTTCAAAATTTGGAATATCCAGCGTTTCCATCACCGCAATGATATTTTCCTCCACAGTCAGTTTGCGAAATACCGACGGCTCCTGCGGGAGGTAACTGACACCTTTTTTTGCTCTCATGTGCATGGGGAACTTGGTAACATCGTCGTCTCCCAAAAGCACCTGTCCTTCATCGGGAGGGGTGAGACCAACAACCATATAAAAAGTAGTGGTCTTTCCGGCTCCATTGGGACCCAGAAGGCCAACGATTTCCCCTCGTTTTACCTCAATACTGACTCCTTTAACTACCTGACGGTTTCGGTATGACTTGGCCAGGTTTTTTGCGCGTAAATTTTTCAACTTATGCTTTGGGTCAGGATTTGATTAACGATCGAGAGAATAACTGATAAATTGAGATACTTTTTAGCAACAGAGTCTCTCGTAATTTTATGCCAGGAATTTTATTTCCTGATTAATCGTAATAACTCACTCTCACTTTGTTTTAGGAGAGCAGGGCGTTTCGCCTTTACCCGACGACTTTTTCTTCTTTTTCTCGTCAGACTTTGGGAAAAGTTTTGTGCGTACACGACCGTTGACCATGAAACGGTCTTTTTCGATCAGAAATATCATTTCCCGACCTTTAATTATGTCTTTCCCCTCCCATGCGACAGCATTCGGGGTCCCTGTCAGTATTATTTTCTGAAGCTGGTCCAGATAAACTGCCCGGTCCCCCTTCGCTCTTTTATTACATCGGACAATTTCCACATTACCAATGGCAACGATTTCTTCGGTCTGTTTTTTGTCAGGCGTGTTGTAAACCTCCATGATGTCAGAGGTGATGGTCATATCGTCTCGCACAGCCTCAACATTCCCGGAAAAAATTATTTTCTGCCCTCCATTTTCAGATCGCATTCTGTCAGAGGTAATATGAACGGGAGAACTGTCAGTCTTTTTGCCAGATTTTTTGTTACTGGACTGCTGGGAATAAACATTTGATGTCGTCAGGATGGATAGACTGATGATGAATATCAGATAAAATAATGGTCTGCGGGATAGGGGGGGCATGAATAGCTCAGGGCCTGGTTCAGTTCTGGGTTGCAGGTTTATTTTTGAATCTGTCATTTATGAGGGCGGATTCAATCACCATTTTCACATGCCCTTCCAAATTAAGATCGTTGGTTTCGTTTTCCAGAATACCGGAGTCCGCGTAGACCTTAAACGTTCTGTCGTTCTCATTGATATAAATATATTCGACCTTGCTCAAGGTGGTGGTGTTCGTGGACTGATTTACCTGGGCGACATCTGCCTTCAATTCCCATTCATTACGACCACCATTCTCATGTACTACATTAAATTTTTTGATCTCAACATCGACCCCGTCTTTGGTGATACGGACTTCTACATCTTCGGCGGTAGTCTCAAAACTGGATAAAAAACTATATCCGGCGTATCCTGCCACAAAAAGTGCTAGCATGAGCATCAGAATTCGTATTTTATTGACCATTACTTACTGATTAAGCTATCTTTAAATAGTAATGCAATTGCCATACCATCTGATTCTGCCATAAGGCATGATTATTGTAAAGAATATTTTTAATAATTTTTTTTCAATAGGTTAGTAGATATTAATATCATAAAGGCAGGGTACGCTGGCTCTGGTTGACCAGCTCAATCTGGAAAGTTCTTTGGGTTTCTTCTTCGATGCTGATGTGTATTTCTATGCGTTTTTCTATTCCCATTGCAGGTGCGCTTTGTTCAGGGTTGGATTTTGGAAATAACTTTTCTGCCCACTCGATGATACTGACTCCGTTAGAGAAGAGGGTTTCTTCCAGTCCAAGTGCCCCGATTTCTCGAAGTGAATCAAGTCGATATAAGTCTATATGGTAAATAGTGGCCGTTCCCTGATATTCATTCACCAGCGTGAAGGTGGGGCTACGGATGTAATCGTCTTCTGCCAGGCCCAGTCCCAGGCAAAGCCCCTGGGTCAACGTCGTTTTTCCTGCTCCAAGGTCGCCGAAAAGTAAAACGATATCTCCCGGTTCAAAACACTGACCCAGTCGCTTGCCGAACGCCAGTGTTTCATCATGGCTATATGTGGTTATTTTCATAAACTTATCGCCTTGTTTTACTCTGTGCCGCGCAATAATCGTTTCATGCTTTCTGGAAGTGTGCGCAGGAGGTCTCCCGCTATCAGACTGGCCTCGCTTTCCGATTGAGCGAATATATCACCTGCCAGGCCATGAAGATAGGCTCCGGCAATCGCGGCCTTGTCGGATGACAGACCTTGACCAGCTATCAGGCCCGCTATGATTCCTGTCAGAACATCACCGGAGCCTGCTGTAGCCATTCCCGGATTTCCAGTGGGATTGATCGTTACTGTTCCATCGGCTTGCGCTATGATACTGGCGGCTCCTTTGAGAATAAGGGTTACTGAATGATCGCTGGCGAATTTTGTCGCGGAGCCAATTCTGTTTTCCAGTATTTCAGCTATGTCCAACCCCGACAGGCGTGACATTTCTCTGGGATGCGGCGTCAGGACGGTATCGGCTCCAAGTTTGGAAATCAGATCGGGACATTGGGCCAGTCCGTTGATGGCATCCGCATCTATGACCAGAGGGCACTCGATGGCTGGCAGGAGTTCATTCAACAGTTGCACCGTTTCAGGATCAGTGGAAAGACCCGGTCCGATGGCAACAACGGACTTTCCCTGACATTGCTCAAGCAGGATTTCTTTAGCGGAGAGAGAAAACGTTCCCGTGTCTGTTTCGGGAGCGGGGACGGTCATGACTTCCAGGGGATAAAACTCTAAAGCGTTCTGGCAACCTTCGGGGAGGGCGAGGGTGACTAGTCCGCAACCGGACCTAAGTGCTGCCAGCGCTGTCAGGCCTGCCGCACCTCCCTTGCCTTTGGAACCAGCAATCACCAGCGTGTGACCATAAGTTCCCTTGTGGCTGTCGGCCTGGCGTTTTGTCAGCCAAGACTGCAAGTCAGCTTCTTCTGTGACACTGACGTTCAGCGATTGTGCGTCAACTGCTTGTTGAGGAATTTTTATATCGACGGTTTCCAGCTCTCCCATGACTCCTGCGGCTGGGTAGAGCAGGTGACTGCGCTTTAGCAGTGCCAGTGCTAGCGTCAGGTCAGCACAGATATGCGGTCCTGTCAACTGACCGGTATCAGAATCGATCCCCGAGGGCATATCTACCGCCGTCACGAATTTTCCACTCTGATTTATTTTGTTAATAGCGTGTTCGTAGAGGCCGCTTGCCGGTTTGCTAAGTCCGGTTCCGAATAACGCATCGATGATTATGTCGCAGTTTTCCAGGGGGTTGTCAATGAGTGGGCTGTTGGCGGACTCCACTTCGGTGATGTTGATGCCCAGTTTATAAGCCGAGTCGGCGTTAGCGGCGGCAGAGTTTTTAAGGTCAGACCGTTTTCCGAGCAGAAGAATTTCTGTCGTTACACCCGTATTGAAAAGCAGACGGGCGATGACGAATCCATCTCCCCCGTTATTTCCCTTACCGCAGAAAACAAGCACATGTTTGCTCGCAAGGTCATCTTCAAACCTTCTGGCGAGTGCATCTACACAGCCCTTCCCGGCGTTTTCCATGAGTTCCAGATCGGAAATACCACAGTCATTTATGGTACGCTGGTCGATGGCCTGCATTTCTTTTGCTGTAGAGACTTTTTTCAATGAATTTTTCCTGAGTGTCGTCCTGAGCTGGTAATAATTTACATTTGCCCTCCTGCCCCGATAGGGTATGTCGAAGCATGTACCCCAACATAAAATGGAGACCCCCCCCTTCGATGGAGCTCAGGGCGACAAATTATTAGTGACTAAACGTATATGTGGTCACACATATATAGAGTAGGGGTAACTGCGGGACGATTGCAATTCCATTTCTTCTTTAGTCGGAGCCATAGCATTGATCACTGCAAACTGGCAGGAGTCGTAGCCCAGTTCCACTTTTTCTTCTCGTGTAAGGGCGTTGTATTTGTCCTCGTCCATGAGAAATACGGTGTTGAAAAAATAATCTTTCAGGAAGGATTCAATTTGCAGTGGTTTGCCCTTTATTTCAGGCAGTGAATTGATGCGCTCTTTGATACTGTCATGGTTATAGTTAAACGCATATCTGACTAGCATGTCATAAAGAAAACAGAAATGATAGGTGTTCATGGTGTACCAGGTTGTGCGGTCACCTAGTCCGTCTTTAAGAATACGCTGTAAATTGCGGAAGATGGATCGGTTGCCGATCTTCTGCGCTTTAGGATAAAACTTATTTGTATCTTCGGGCCAGTATTTGCTGGGTTGCCGTTCCAGGAAGTCGAGCACCTCACCTTCCTCATCCAGGGCAACTTCAAGGAGGTGAAGCGGATTGAATAGTTCATCGTACTCAATATCTGGGGAAGATGAGTGACGGGTCAGGCCCATTTCCTGTCGGTCATATATGTTGTTTTTGAATATCAGCATTTTTAGTAGGTACCTGTTAAATTACAGCTAACTTATTATACTATAAAATTTATAAAGCATAACAAAGGAGAAGGTGATGTCGGGAGTTTACGGGATTTCAGTGGTAAACCTTGAAGGGAACAGGGTGGAACTTTCTAAATATAAAGGCAAGGTGCTGTTAATTGTCAATGTAGCCTCTCGTTGCGGGTTTACCCCTCAGTATAAAGAACTTCAGAGAATACATCAAAAATATAGAGATAAAGGGTTGTCTATTTTAGGTTTTCCCTGTAATGATTTTGCCGATCAGGAGCCGGGATCGGCAGATGATATCCGCGAGTTTTGCGATCGGAAATATGGAGTCACCTTTGACTTGTTTGAGAGAGTAACGATAAGAGGGAATCGTTCGCATCCTCTGTATGAGTATCTGGAAGGTCAGCGTCTGCCAGTCGTAAGAGGCAATGGACTGAAGGCAAAATTATTTCAGGGCTTCGCCAGCATGATGTTCTGGATGAAGGTAGGGAGGTTTCCGCAAGCAGGAGAAGTACAGTGGAATTTCCACAAGTTTGTAATCAGCCGGGAGGGGGAAGTGAAAGGCCATTTTGCCAGTGACTGCGATCCTCTTGACTCGGAAATCATAACCTGCATAGAACGGGAGTTGGGGGAATAATAATTTTCTTCAAATAATGGCCAGAGAGAAAGGAAGATCACTCTGTTTTTGA
>CAJWQP010000016.1 GCA_913045445.1 uncultured Nitrospina sp.
TCAAGGCGCAGTGAAAACCGGAAGATACCATATGTCGTGGTTGATTTTAATGCCGCATACAAGACGAACTTTTCGGCTTGTTCGCTTCCGAAAAGGAACTTCTTATTCCTTGCCAGGAGAAATAAAATTCCCATAGAGGTTATGGATGTTATTCAGCTCGTAGAACGGGCAGTGAAGGTATAATCTTCTTTCCGGGGATTATCATTGAAAGGATGATCTAACATGGAGCAATGGCGACTATTAGATACGCCCCCCATGAGCGCAGCCAAAAACATGGCCCTGGATGAAACCCTGCTTGAGCTTAAAGGAACAGGAAAATCACCCAATACCCTGCGGTTCCTGCAGTTCTCTCCCAGGACCGTACTGGTGGGGTATCACCAGTCGATCCAAGAAGAAATCCGTGAAAATTACTGCCGGGCTCATAATATAGAAATCAATCGGAGGATTACGGGCGGAGGCGCCATATTCTTTGATGAAAATCAACTGGGGTGGGAAGTGATCTGTGACAAGGAATTTTTTGATGTTGTCATTCCCAATAACAGATTGTTCAAAACTCTTTGCCTGCCCGTTCGTTCCGCTTTAAAATTCCTTGGCCTGGATGCCACGTTCAGGCCAAGGAATGATATTGAAATAAACGGCCGGAAAATATCGGGGACCGGGGGCACGGATTCCGACGATGCTTTCCTGTTCCAGGGAACCATGCTGGTTGACTTCGATGTGGATACCATGCTGAGATCCCTTAAAATCCCTGTTGAAAAACTCAAGTCAAAAGAGATCGATTCATTCAAGGACCGGGTGACATGCCTCAACTGGGAGCTGGGCTATACACCTGAACTGTCTGACATTAAGGCATCATTGGTTAAAGGGTTTGAAACTCATCTTGGAATATCCTTAATTACCTCAGGTCTGACTCCGGCTGAAGAGGAGCTGTTCCCAAAAAAGCTTAAAAAATGTCAATCAAAAAAATGGATCGACGGTGTCAAACCTTCCCGGAATCTCAGGAATACAGTCCAGTCGGCTTATAAAGCAGAGTCTGGAATGATTCGGTATACACTTGCAATAAACTCCACACAGAGACGTCTCAAAGATATTTATATTACCGGTGATTTTATTTCATTTCCCGGCAGGGCCCTGTATGATCTTGAATCCAAATTAAGAGGCCTGCCCCTTAAAAAAGAACGGCTTTATCCTATCATAGAAGATTATTTCGAAAATGATATGATCGTTATTCCAGGGATGAGTGTGGCTGATTTTATAAAGCCGCTTGAACTTGCCCTGGAAAAAATCAAGATCCTGGATTTTGGCATCCCCATTGAATACTGCAACATGATTTCAGTCACTAATGGATCTTTTCAGGAGGTGATCGAAAAAAATCCGGAAGTGCTTCTTCTACCCTATTGTGCAAAACTCACCGATTGCGAGCTACGGTATAAAAAGGGATGCAAGCAATGCGATGAAGACAGCTGCACCATTGGACCTGCATGGAAGATAGGGCTGCAAAAAAAGAAAAAAATGATCAGTATCACTAGTTTTGAAGATCTCTGGGCCGAGCTGATGAAAATTAAAAAAAAGGGGCAAACCTCTTTTATCGGCTGCTGCTGCCAGCCGTTTTTTGCCAAACATGTAGATGATTTTACTGCGGCAGGTCTTCCTGGGATACTGCTGGATATTGATAATACCACCTGCTATGACCTGGATCAGGCCAAAGATGCCTATGCAGGAAAATTTGAAAGCCAGACCCAGTTGAATCTTGATCTGCTTCAGACTGTGCTCAATGCCATTGCATGTAAAAAAGAGTGAAAAAAAGAAAATTAGGGCATAATAGTGGAAAAATTAAAAACAGATATACTGGTCATTGGTGCCGGACCTGCAGGCGGATCAGCAGCACTGGCTGCCCGCCGGCATGCTGTTAGTGTTTTGATCGTGGAGAGGAAAAAAAATGTGGGCCGGCCGGTCCAATGTGCCGAGTTTATCCCTGCCATGATGTTAGGTGAATTGACTTTAGGTGCACAGGGGAACGATAAATCCTTTATCGTGCAGCAAATTAAAGGAATGAAAACCTTTATTAAAGGTAAACTTGAGAAAGAGACCAAGGCGCCGGGATTTATTATCAACAGGGATGTGTTTGACCAGAAAATCGTCAAAGAAGCGAAAAAAAACGGAGCCCGGCTTCTTACCTCCACAAAAGCTGTCTCTATGACCCCGGATAAAACCATTATTTTAAAACAGGAGGATAATGTCAGCCTTGAAGTTGATGCCCGGGTGATCATAGCAGCCGACGGCCCGAATTCCAGGGTAGGACAATGGCTGAATATCCCTCCTGTAAAACGGCTGCCGGGTGTTCAGATGGCATTTGCACTGAAAGAAAAATCGGAATTTACACAAATTTATCTTGAACCTGAAATCCATGCTGGATATAGCTGGCTTTTTCCTAAAGGAGATATCGCTAATGTGGGACTTGGGTTTCAAAAAACATCTCAAAATATGCAAACAGCAGTAGCATTATTAAAACAATTTGTTTCTCAATTTAAAAAGAGAGGAATAATTATGGGAGAGCCGCTTTCACACCGCGCCGGATGGATCCCGGCTGAATCCAGAAAAAAAGCGGTTTACGGCAATATTCTTTTTGTAGGTGATGCTGCAGGTCACACCCATCCTATTACAGGAGCCGGTATTTTTACAGCAGTTGCCTGCGGTAAAATGGCCGGAGAAAGGGCGGCCTGCGCTGTCTTGAAAAATGATCTTTCCATCCTTCTAAAATATGACGAACAATGGCAGGAAATGTTTGGCCGCACATTAAACCATGCAGTTCAAAAGAGACTTAAAATGGAAGCGGAATGGGAAAACTTCGATAATATTATAAGATCCTGCTGGATTGCATTTAGGGACTATTATGTCTGAAAATCAAGTTATATACCAGCCGGATATTACTGCTCACCTTGAACAAGCCAGAGATCTTTCCTGGCAGCATTTTGGTAAAAAAATCTCCTTTTATCTGCCCGGCATGTTTACTTATAATGACATGACCGGTCGTTATCCGGCCGTATCCATTACAGGTGATGAATGCGCTCTTATGTGCGATCACTGCAAAGGCAAGATTTTATCTGACATGGTCCGGACCGACACACCCGATCTTCTGGTGGAAACCTGCCAAAAACTTGAAAAAAAAGGAATGATCGGTGTCCTCATCACCGGTGGGTGCAACTCAAAAGGGGAACTGCCATGGGAGCAATTCATCCACGCTGTAAAAAAGATAAAGGAGACAACCCGTCTTCTGGTCTCTGTTCACAGCGGATTCGTTAATGGAGACCAGGCCCGTGAAATGAAAGAAGCCGGCGTGGATCAGGCCCTGATTGATGTGATTGGCGACAAAGACACCTTTGAAACAATTTATCACCTTCCCTTTGGGCCAAAGCAGATGGAACAATGTCTATTCAGGCTTGTTGATGCCGGTATTGAAGTGGTTCCCCATATTGTCTGCGGACTGAATCACGGCAGGATTCAGGGTGAAGCTGATGCCGTATCCATTGTCTCTCTGTTTGATGTGAAAAAGCTTGTTATCGTTTCTCTGATGAGGCTTACCGGGACTCCTCTTCATAAATCTATCTTACCCGGGACAATCGACGTGGCTAATATTATTGTGAAGGCCCGCATGAAAATGCCGGCCACAAAAATCAATCTGGGCTGTGCCCGTCGGAGGGGAGATGTTTCCTTGGAAGTTCTGGCCGTGAAGGCCGGGATCAACAGTATCGCACTGCCATCTGATGAAGCGATTCAACAGGCAGAGGAGTATCATCTTGATATCCGCTACCAGAAAACCTGCTGTTCTGTTTCAGCCGATTTTTCAACACCAGGCTGGCAGTTGACTGCCGAAAAATAAAAAAAGGAAAACGATTTTTATGAAACCCCTTGAAATTGAAAAAGGCGTAGTAAACGGGGAAAAACCTATCGAAGAAAGTCCGGCATATCTCAGGATGAGCCTGGCGGCCGCCATGACCCTGGGAATAAAAAAAGGCCTTTTTTATAGAAATGCAAAATTGTACTGTATCAATCTGCTGTTGACCTATCCTTCAGGATGCGCTGCCCGATGTGCTTATTGCGGGCTGTCAAACAAGAGGGAGGGTGAGTATGAAAAGAAGAGTTTTATCCGCGTGGCCTGGCCTGTTCATCCCCTGGAAGATATTATTGAGAGGGTCTCACAGCGGCTGAAAAAGGTAAAACGCATTTGTATTTCCCAGGTGACCAATACCCGTTCCATTGCAGATACCATCTTTATTATACAGAAACTGCGTTCAAGTTTTGATATTCCGGTTTCTATTCTTGTATCTCCGACAATCATTGATAAAAACGACCTGATGGATTTTAAAAAGGCTGGCGCCGATAAAATCGGTGTAGCTATCGATCTTGCCACCGAGCCATTGTTTGACAAGTACAGAGGCAATGGTGTGGACGGGCCCCATAAGTGGGGTCGTTATCTTAATTGCCTTGAAGACGCCATAGATATCTTTGGATCCAGAAATGCCGGGTCACACTTGGTTACCGGCATGGGGGAAACGGAAAAAGAGATGGTGACGGCCATTCAGAAAATTCAGAATATGGGCGGGTGGACCCATCTATTCTCATTTTTCCCGGAAAAGGATTCCCAGTTAAAAGACCGGCCTATGCCGGATATGTCTCATTACAGACGGATTCAGCTGGCCCGTTATCTCATTGATAAAGGTCTGTCGACCCTGGAAAGATTCAGTTTTGATCGAAAAGAGGTTGTTAAGGACTTTGGACTTGACAAGCCAGCTCTGGATGCGGTGATCAATTCAGGTGAACCCTTTCGTACAAGCGGGTGTGAAGGATACGACAGCGAGGTGGCCTGCAACCGGCCCTATGGCAACTCAAGGCCCGGACCCGATATCCGGAACTTCCCGTTTAAACCGGATCATGGTGATATACAAAGGATTCGGCGGCAGATGGGATACGATGGATAGCGTGGTCTTGTTACGCTTATATCACACAAGAAATAAAATGCTGCTGGCGAAAGGTATGATCCACTTACTTGTGCCGAGTGCCAGGGACCGATGCAAGTCATCGCCTTTGTTGAAGATGAAGCTATCGTCAAAAAGATCTTGAAGCATCTTGGGATATGGGAGGTGAAGCGCGAACCCCGCCCCCGCGGTGTGTCCCACGTCATACCCGAAGGCTTCCTTAATATCCATTCCCAACTTGATTGCTGCTGGGTAATGATTACAGTCTCGGCGCTAGGTTATGAAATTAACATTGACTTTCTCCATCTTTAAATCAATTATTTAACTACAGTTGGCTAATCAAAGTTGATTACCTGTCTTCTGTTAATTATATGGGCTTCAATAACATCAGCTGCTTTAACCGGATCTTCTTCGAGTAGCATTCTGCCACCAGTAATGTCAACCATTCCCTCCGTGAGATAGTCAGTCACTATTTCGCTTCCTCTCATTAAGGGATCTGGCGATACATACGTTAATAACCCAAAAGCTAACGCAGTAAAAATATCTGCTATAGCCTTTTGCTCCATGTATTCCGGAACTGCCGCGGCTACCGGTAATTCGCTTACATCGCAGCCGATAGTCCATGCCAATGCGGCAACAGTATCGAGTATTTTGCCAACATCTGTACATGAACCATACGAAACGATTGGGGGAACATCATACTTTTCGCAGATCGCTTTTAGTTTTGGCCCGGCCAGTTTTGCCATCTCCTTAGTGGACATACCAAGATTCTGGTGAGTGGAGGAACAGCACCCAGCTCCTATCACCATAATACTCCTCCTGATCAGCTGCAATGTCAGCTCCTCGATAGCCTTACCAGCCTGACCGCCACGCACAGTTGTGCATCCGGCAACGGCTACAGCACCTACGATAGAGCCTTCTTTCATATGTTCAATATATGTGTTGATGTCGTTTCCGAACATTTTTAGTACTGTTTCTGTTGTATAACCTGCAATAGCTTTGGAACTGGTCTGCCTCGCAGGAATGGTAATCACCCTAGAGGTATCGGATTTTCTCGCTCTAAATTGTTCAGTTGCATCCATTAGCACCTTCTTCGCCTGCGTTTCAGCCTGTTCTGGATCAAAGTCCATGCTCTCCACATCAGGAAATCTAACTGAAGGATCGATGCTCAACAGTTTTGTACCAAACTTCTCCGAATAGTCTTTCAAGGTTGGGACCGAACAGTTAAAGTCCATCAAGAAAAGGTCAACTGCGCCGGTGGCAATGAATAGCTCTTCCTGGATCCAGTTGCCAAGCTGACCCCCAAAAATGTTTTTGTACTCTTCCCGTTCAGCAACATTAAAGAGCTGCTGGCCGGCACACAAAGAGCCATAAAGTTTGATGCCTTTTGCCCCTGCATCACGGGCTGCTGTTTGAAAAGTATCGCTGTTGGCCATATCCATGATGATTGCCGCAAACAATGGCTGGTGACCATTGGCTACTATATTTACTGTGTTTGGGTCTATGCACGCGATATTGGTATAGCCTTCTGAAAGATCCGCAGTCCCTATGAGGATATCCTGAATAACTGTAATCCCCCACAATCCAGCGTATTCGTTGGCAAGACCCAGTCGGAGACAAGCATTCATAAGGTCAATGGGATCATTATTGATATTGGTCATACATTTCGTAAGTGCCGTGAGGATTTCAGAGCTTGGACCGGATGAGTAAAGATCTCTTTTTTTCCAAATAACCTTGCGTTGCTCGACGGCAAAAAGATCCATGAGAACCAGTGGCGAATCGTCTTGTTTACCAATTTCGGTGAGCATAAAATTTGCAAAAAATACCGCAAGTTCATTTATCGGTTTTTCGTGATCGTAGCCAAGAGCCATACACATCCGGCGTAATTTTTCCTCATCCTTTATCTTCACCGACGATCTTCCCTCCCCGATGGACTTGAGAGTTTTTGCCAAGTTGCGTAATTGATAATTGTTAGCAGCTGTACCTATGGTGGCAAGTTGTAAAAGATTTCTAGCGACAATAACATCGCCAGACGCGCCGCATACCCCAAGTGGAGCTTTGGGGCTTATTCTGCACGGTCCGTCTGAACAGAGTTGGCAACTGAGGCCCTGTTTACAATATTGACATTGCGGTTGCTGTGCCTCAAACCTTTCAAAAACTGTTGATATCCCATGTTCACATACAAATTCGTGCATTTCTCGGCTTTGCTGGTCTTGGTGTGAGGCTATGTTAATCGTTTTCGGTTTATTCATAACTTCATTTATATTAATTTGTGAAATTTTAGAGTTTTAACTCACTGCCATTAGACAAGTAATGTTGGCAACGCTCTAGCTTATTCCAAAATTTATATCCCCTTTAAAGATGTAAAAAATCAACATGTTGTGGATAATTATGTGTCCTTGCCAAATAAAAGTCAACTGAATAATTAGACTATCTCTACATTAACTGAAGACCAATGTTGACAACGCCTCGTTTAAACTTCCAGGTGCGGTAGCCAAGCAAGTCAATGGCAATATAGGTAAATCCAATCTTCCTGAACTTTTTATAAATAAGTTCCGTCATTTCTGTCTGCGCAGCCTTGGTTGCGTCGTCTGTTGTTGGTTCAATTCTTGTGATCCCTCCATGGTGCCTTACCCTGTGCTCCCTCCTGATGCCGGTAATGCATAAAATTTGGACTGACGGCCGGATTGCGCAATTGCACGGCGAATATACCTCTCGATCTTTTTAAACACACAGGCCACAACCTCAGGCTTGAAAATTCGAATCCGGTTTGCCAATGCACTAACATTTTGTTCGAGCATCCTCTCTCGTTCATTTTTCGTTTTGTCATTGACATTGTAACATACATATTCCTCTCAATCTCAGTTCATTCTCAAGCGAAGCTTGGGTTCTTTTTTGATCTGCCAGCTGAGCAGTCCCTGCTTCTGAATTTCTGCCACACCAGAATATATTATCGTTTCCCATAAACTTTAACCTAATTAATGAGGCGGTGTCATGGATGTTTCTTCTATCTATAATTAAGGAGACAGTTAGCAATACAATCTTGATTAAAGTATCTATTGAAGAAAGAGACTCAACATCTTGAAAAATTTATATAAATATCCTATCTTCTGGAACCCATTGATACTAAACTGAAAGCCTTTAATGGCAGCAAGTTCGAGAATTATTGATGCTTTGATTGCCTATGTCTGATTTCTGGGGAAAGCTCAATCGAGAGAGGAAAACCTGCAATTCATTGGTATCAATATTAACCTCATTCTAATACCCCTGCCATGTGCCTTTCAATGGGGAAAAAGATTTTCCCTTTGCCCTGTCTTGAATTCTCAATTGCCCTCATTGTTTTTTCATTGGGAATCTGAATTTCAAACGGCAACCCGTTTTTCGTTGCCCCAAGCCGGACCGCAGTCAAACAGGTGGGTAACGATTCTCCTTGCTTTTTTTAATTCATGATGATAAGTAGCTATATCCATATTCAAATTGTTCCAAATAATAACAAGTTCAAGATCCTAACAACCTCAAACGGAGGCTGCTATGGAATGAACATTGAAACCCCATTTCTCAACAAAAGAGATGGGGTTTTATTTTTTTTCGTTGATTTTGTCCTCATCTGACAAAGACCTGTGTTAGCCTCCTCTTTAACAAAAGAAGGGGGTTATCATGAAACAGATCACATCGTTTTTGGAGACTATAAAACTGGCGCGCAAGCAGGGTCATCGGAATATGACACTGTTTCCGCTGCTTGCGCCTGACGGCATAACGCCGCATTACCTGGTCATGGAACAGGCACTGGATGCATTGGACAGCGTTGACACCTCAAACTCAGATTCACCGCCACCGGACATGGCCCGCCGATTTATTGCATCTGCCCGGAAAGGCAAAGGCGAAACGCCTCCTTCGACTGGCCTGGGGACTAACATCATGTTCGTTTCAGAAACAGTTTCCGGCGCAGCACTTGTGGAAGAGGATCGGGTCCTTCACTCGTCAGCGTTTAGAAAGGATGGCAAAGGCCGCCTTTGATTCCAGCGCCATTCACAAAGGAAGATCAAAAGGGCCTATTAAAAGCGCTATCAATTTTTTCATTTAGGCACCCAGATTCTTCAATGAGAGACAGGGAGGAAAAATTATGAGAGGAGACCAATTATCCAGGCAGTGGCGAATTCTCAGGCAAATCGAGGTCAGTCGAAACGGCCTGACCGCAACCGAGATCGCTGCAATGGAAAACGTTTCACTCAGAACCGCTTACCGGGATCTGGATGCCCTCCAGCTGGCCGGTTTCCCACTGCACACAGAAAAAGGTGAGAACGGCCGACAGTGGAAATTTGTCAATTCTTATCAGTTTAACGTCCCTCAGCCGTTCACCATTACCGAACTCATGTCGCTTCATCTCAGCAAGGACCTGCTGAAGGTGCTCAAGGGCACCATTTTTTTTGAATCCCTGGAATCGGTTCTTAATAAAGCGCACGCCCATCTTCCGGCCCCTGCGCTGGCCTACCTGGACCGCATCGAGTCCACATTTCACATGGGGATGAAGCCGCACAAGGACTATGCCCGCTTTCAGGACATCATCAGCAAGGTCAGCCGTGCGGCTGTCGAGCGCCGCTGCATCGAAATCCTCTATCTGCCGCTTCAACGAAAAAGAGAAACCCGGCGCAAGATCGATCCGTATAGGATATGGTTTTTCGAAGGGACCATATACATCATTGGCCGGTGCCACCTACGAAACGAAATCCGGAAGTTTGTGATCGACCGCATCAAACTCCTGCGCCTGACCAAAGAAAAGTTTCAGATACCCCCTGATTTTGATCTGAATGAATATCTAGGCCACAGCTTCAAGGTGATCGATGATGATCTTTACACGGTCAAAGTTCGGATATCTCCTGAATGGGCCCGGTATGTGGGAGAAAAAATATGGCACGAAAACCAGACGATACGCAAAATGCCCGACAAATCAGTTGAGATGACGTTTCAGGTGGCCGGGCTGGATGAGATCAAACAGTGGCTGTTAAGCCTGGGACCTGAAGCAGAAGTCATCGAACCGAAACGACTCAAAGAGATGATCCGTCAGGATCTGAAACAGACATTATCTAAATATGAAAAAGGTGCCTATAAAACTCAAACGGTGATGAGTGAACACAAGGAATATTATGTGTATTGAATAGAGGAGGCTCTTTATGCAATTTTGCTCTTTTACACAATACATAGATTCGGTCCTAAATTTTTTTTCAATATAATGTGGTTTTTTAGATTGACAAATTAATTGAAAAATATTGATCGGCATTTGTCCGTAGAGAAGTTAAAGGCGTATCTCGGGAAGCCGCCTGCAGAACTATTAAGGCATGTTGTGGTTCGGCTTGGGAGATACAGAAATGTCGTCCAACAAGCCGGATGCAGGCGACGCTTTAAAGCGCGCCTGATCCGCAGCGTTAGCCACCATAGGGGAATTCAAATTCGAATAATCAGAGCGTTAATATGGGCTGTTCTTTTAGCGTGGGGCACATCGGCAAATGCCGAAATCAAATATAAGTCTTATTACGAGGCCTCAAAAAGCGAGTTCTTATAAATTCCCGCCCAGCTGATCCGCCAAAGACCGTAACGTCTTGAGCAAAAACAAATACTGGCCGTCCTTCAATGGAAGCAAAACCAGTAGCGACTCCATCGCCCAAAATTTTCTTCTTTCGCATATCAAACTCGAAGATCTGGGTTTCAGCCAGCATATTGATTTCCACAAAAGACCCCGAATCCACAAAGGTCTCCACCCGTTCAAAGTGGAGCAATTTCCTTTTTTGTTTCTGTTTTTGTTGTTTTTCGCGACCGCCACCCGATCGAACCTGTTTTTCTTTTTCTTTAAGTTCTTCGAGGAGCTCCGCCCATGTTTTCACCGTAAGGTCTCCTTGTTAAAAGGATTCTATCAGGGTTGACTTAATACCATTTCATGAGGATAGATCATACTGTAATGGTTATTTATTCGCCTTTTTATGCCAATAAGGAAATCTCCCAGTGGTAATACTGCGGATTTCATCTTCCGGCACACCGATGCCAGCCTGCTCGGCAAACTTCATTTTCCGGCTGATTTCAACGACCCGCTTAGCCATGGTTTTAATGCGGATCATACCCGATGTATCATCTAAGGCCCCATGTTCCATGTATTCCGGTCTTTGACCAAAAGCGGCCTTGCTTACCCTGGCCCAGCCTCGGTAAACCGGTAGCATGAGATAGTTGTGACCCAGCGCTTCAAGTGTCATCAAGGCCATTTCTTCACCGACGCCAAACCAAGATACGACATAGGTTCCTAAGACTTTATCGCGTAGTTCGCCACCTAAAAACGCTGAATAACGGGCTCGAGATATCAAATTGATCATCAACGGCGCAATCGTATGGCTCCAAACAGGGGATCCCCAGATCATGCCGTCAGCTTCGCTCATTTTTTTTAGAATCCATGTGGTGTCATCTTTGTATTTGCAAGGTTTTCTGTGTTCGATACACCACTGGCAATGCTTGCAGACCATAATTTCTTTTTCTGCCAACGTGATAAATTCGGTTTCTACATGATCGAAACTTTGAGCCGTTTTCAAAGCTTCTTCCATTGTTTTGTCACAATTTCCACCTTTGATCTCGGTTGCAGATATACCAACGATTTTTATAGGTACAGCTTCCATATTAAAGTCTCTTTCAAATGTTTTCCGTTCTAATATGCGGAATCGTTGTTGATATTCATTTTTGATCGAGGGATTATGGTTTAAGGAAACAAGTGTGTCAAGCCTGAAAATAGCTTACCATGGGGTGGTTAAAACCCAGCCGTGCGCTAAATTCTCAGCAAAGGGCTCATTAGTTGTCAATAATAATGCGGTTTTTAACCCTTACATATATGCTCTAAAAAAGATTGTATTTTAAAATTACGTTCGATATCGGCACTAAATATTGAATTCGGTGAATGGCTATGCACCGAAGTGCTCAAATCCGTCCCCCACCGGCAATGGGTATTCAGCATCCCCGAAATCCTGTATTTTTACTTAATTTGCAGCAAAATGCCGCCTTGACAACACGATCTTCACCCGGTATTTGAATTTTGGTTGTCTGAAGCCGTTTAGGACTGAAGCGAGGCTATTTTGGGAGGTCTTTACTATGAAAATTTATTGATATGAAATTTGGGAATGATTGGAAAATTTATCCTTTGGATTGTTATCACTTTTGACTTCTTTGGATACTGCCGTGTCAGTTATATCCCTCTCGATGCTCTTGTTCGATGCGATGAATAAATGTTAGATGAAATTAATAAACTAATAAATTCTCCGATAAAATAGTGACAAGATAGCAAAAGATTTAGTAAACAACGTACCGAAATACCGGGGTTATACAAAAAAATCTTTATTACAAGAATGGAAAAATATCAGAGATACAGGCACAGCAGTACATCAACAATTACAACAGTATATAGAGAAAGGAAAAAGACCGAAGTTATCAAAAGCAAATTCGGAAGTTATAGTTTTCAGTGAAAAACTAAAAATTGCGGGTACAGTTGATTTATTGAGGCAGTTAGCAATACAATCTTGATTAAAGTCTCTATTTAAGAAAATGGCACAACACCTTGAAAAATCAATATAAATTTTCTATTTTCTGAGACCCACTGATACTAAACTGGAAGCCTTTAATGGCAGCAAGTTCGAGAATCATTGATGCTTTGATTGCCTATGTCTGATTTTTGGGAAAAGCTTAATCGAGCACGGGAAAACGAGCGCATTACATGGACCCTCTCCCTGATCGATCATTGTACTGATAGCCTCTCCGTTGGTACCGGAGTCTCAATTGACATCGTAAACGATGGGTTTTAATATGCTGCGGTTTGCATGATTTTCATACACAATTATAAAATTTCAATCCACCCGATCTCAAAAAGCGAGTTCTTATAAATATGAATGTGGTTATTCAAGCTCGGTTCAATGGTTAAGCCGCAGAGCTCCTGAGCTTTATCGCCAGCCACAAGGAGAAAAAATGCGTGCACACTATTTACAACATGTCCCTTTTGAGGGGCTTGGCAGTATTGAAGCGTGGCTTCAAACTGCTGGTTACGAAATAACGAGCACTCGATTCTACGAGCCAACAGATTTGCCGAAAGTAGAAGAAATTGATTTGTTTGTGGTCATGGGTGGTCCTATGAGCGTTAATGATGAAAACGATTATCATTGGCTTGTAGATGAAAAGGAGTTCATAAAAAGTGTTATTGAATCAGGAAAACCTATATTAGGAATTTGTTTAGGGGCGCAACTCATAGCAAACGCAATGGGTGGTAAGGTATTTAAAAATGCGGTTAAGGAAATCGGATGGTTTCCAGTTCAGGCGGCAATACCATTAAATAACGATGTTTTCAACTTTCCTGAAAAAACAATGGCCTTTCACTGGCATGGAGAAACATTTAGTCTGCCATCGCAGGCGATTCAAATTGTAAAAAGTGAAGGCTGTAAAAACCAGGCTTTTCAAATAGGCAGTAATGCAATTGGACTGCAGTTCCACCTTGAAACAACACCAGATTCAGCTCGAGCAATCGTTGAAAATTGCCGTGATGAATTGGTTGAAGGTGAATTTATCCAAACAGAACAAGATATTTTGTCTGCACCACTAGAGCGATATAGCTTAATGAATAGCTTGATGAGCGATATTCTTGAATATTTGCACAATAATGGCTAACGCTCCGCAAACATTTGCTTCTTGGGTCTTCATTTTAGTGGTTAGGTAGTGACGAAACGCGAGGCATCGCCTTTATTGAAGATGAAGCTATCGTCAAAAAGATCTTGGAGAATCTTGGGATATGGGAGGCGAAGCGCAAACCCCGCCCAAAGGCTAATGCCCTACCCTTTATCTCGGATTCATACCCCATATCCTCCGTCGATGATTACCTGATCGATCCGGAATATCCGGTATAAAACCTGCTGCAAAAGCCGATCTGCGGAAGGCATACAGGAGGCTTGCGTCTAAAACAGCCGAAATTTCGCGAAATTCCCTTCAAAAAGTTGCCGTTTGCGGCTTGACAACGCCGGATTCCACTGCTATTGATTTCTTCGCTGTTACCGCAAAATGGATGCCACCATATATTGCGGCTTAGCTGATCGCATAACACAATTTACTGATTTTTATTGATTCGATGCTTTTTTGATTCAGACACTTCGAAAAAGCAATGTCTTATTATATGTGTTATTAGATAAAAATAACATATATTTAATTATTAAAATTAATTAAATGAAAGGAGGTGAGACCAAATGAAGAAAGTGAAGAAAGTAAAGTATGGTATTTCCCATTGTGGCCTGTTCCCAGTTTGTGGCCTTCAAAATGGCCCAGTTTATGGTGTAAATTAAATGTTATAAAATAAAAGGAGGTGATACCAAATGAAGAAAGTAAAGAAAGTATATGATTCGAGCTACTCCGGGCCTTGTGGTGCCCCTGGACACAAAATGTTTGGATAAATTGTTTTTTGTTAAATTTTAATTTTTATATTTTGTGATTTTGCTTTTGACTTTATAAAAATAATAACATCCTCCATTACGTGTCCGACCGATTTCATCTTTTACTCGGTGGTGATTTTACGTAAATGCGCAATTCTCCGAAGCTGCTGCCTGGAAGAAGCCCCCGTCGCAAAGCGGTTTCGTCCATCCATTCTGTATAGCAACTCAGCGTGTTGACAGGCCAGCTTTTATTTTCATTTCTCAGGTCACGGGGTGAAAACTAAGGTTGAACTCCCCGCTGTTGGCATTATAGGCGAGCCGGGAGTTTTTTAGCCAATTGTTTTCGTCTGCGTGCGGGTACTCCTCCAGCAGGAATGCGCCGCGGCTCTCCTGCCTTTCCAGGCTGGCGGTGATGATTCCTTTGAGAATCATGGCGCCGCTGCGCAGATCTTCATTCAGTCTCACAGCGGGCAGACTTTGAGGTTTAAGCTTTCCAAGTTCGGCCTCCCATGCGGCCAACTCCTGGCGGCCTTTTTCCAGCTCGGTCTGAGATCGCTTGATACCGGCCCGATACCAGGCAATTTCCCTCAGCCGTTGGAGTAACTCTCTGTGTGGCCAAAGGGAGGTGCAGGCCGATACGGGGAGGGAGGTGGACATTTCATGGCGGAACGATAGGGGATTGTCTGTTATTTGGGCATGGATGGCGGCATGGTTGCCGGCAAGGCGACCAAAAACAACGCATTCGGTCAGCGCATTGCCGCCTTCGCGGTTAGCGCCATGCATTCCCCAAACCACCTCACCGCAAGCGAACAGTCCGGGCAAAGAGGTCTGCCCTTCGCGATCGATTTGGACACCACCCATAAAAAAGTGACATCCAGGCGCAATGGGGGCGGGTTTATTGCGAAAATCGAAGTTGTATTTGCCTAACATCGCCAGAGGATAGCGGGTCCAGGCAGGGTCGGGCACATGGGTAAAGTCCATAAATACCTGTCCGTTCTGGTTTTCCGCAAATAAACAGGCGGAGAATTCATCCCGTTTGTTCCGGATGGCTTGGTTAAGATCTCCGATTCCGAACTTTTTGACCACGTCTTCGCCGTGCTTATTAATGACACGGGATTCAGGAGAGTAACCGGGGTAGAGCATCACTTTGGGCATGCGTTCACCGGCCAAAACCAAAGGATAAAACTGCACGAATTCTAAATCCCATAGCGCCAATCCGGCCCGTGCGGCCAAAACATAGCCCTGACCCAGAGTGCTTTTTTGATTATCGTTGCGCAGATAAAGAGCCCCGGCACCGCCGGTGGCCAGAATGACGGCTCCTGCTCCGAAGCGGATCTCTTTGCCATACCGATCCCAGCCGGAAACCCCAACCGCCCGTCCTTCCCGTTGCAGAATTTCAGTGACCTGAAAGCCCGGTTCTATGCGTATCTTCACTTGTCGTGCCAGCCTTTTAGCCAGCGCCCGCATCATTTGGGCACCCAGAATGATATCCTGACGTTCTCTTTGAAAGACGCGTATTGTCGGCAGTTGCTTGAGATCCAGGCCTAAGGGACGGACGAATTCAAACGAATCTTCCGCACTGGCTGCTGCAAATTCCACCATCCAGGGAACATTGAGACTTTTTCCGGTTTTTATGGTGTCGGTCATGTATTCCCGGGGAGTGTAATCAGGCCTCGGCCCGTTGAACATTGCGTTGGCCATGGCCGAGTTCGTTCCCAGACCTGCTCCGGTGCGATCCAGCACCAAGACTTCCGCTCCTTTACGCTGGGCTGCGAAAGCAGCCACGATGCCTGCCAATCCTGCCCCGATGATGATGACTCTATCTTCCACGTTCTTCTCCTATGTCAGTTTCAATTCGACTGCGGCCTTTTCAACACACTTCTCTTCGGCAACTTCATATCCAGCTGCAGATCCTTGACCTGTTCTCTCAGTTTCTTCAGTTTGGCTTTGATTTTTTGGACCGGGATATCATCGACATCGTCCCCGTATTTTTCGGCCAGCTTTTCCAACCGGGCCAGGCGGGCATATCGATCGAGGTCTTTTTTCAACACTTTTCCATCGGACTGAAGCCTCAAAAGCCCGTCTTTTGCGGTGTCAGTTGAGACTCCGGTACCAACGGAGAGGCTATTTGTCAACCATTACTTTTGACATAACTTGTTAATATTAATAAATAAATGAGATTGAAAGGTTCTGATACTTTTCATGATGCGGGTTAAATTATGATCTGTCCACTTTCCTTTGAAACGCTTCATTGGAAGGTGTATCGATTCAAAGGAAAGTGGACAGATTTAGGATATAAATTAGAGACAGTTTTGAAAACAACAAGGTCAGATCTTGAAACTTGACAGGCATCATGACAAGAGGCTATAGGATTCGTTATAATTTTAGCTTAACATAAAAAGGGTCAAACATAGCTCGTCCCTTGAGAATGAACTGTACTCCATTGCGGCGGGTGAGCCTGGTCGTTATGAATGATATGACTGATTTAAATATTCACTTCAGCAGAGAAGAGTTTGCCCACCGACAGTACCAAGTGCGTGAGAGCCTGGAGGCCCAGAGCCTGGATGGCGCTTTGCTGTTCAAGATTGAAGATATGTACTGGCTCACGGGGTATGACTCAGACGGTTTTTCAATTTTCGGATGTATGTTTATTGGAACAGGCGGGCAGTTGATCCATCTGGCTCGCCCGGCTGACCTTGGGAATGCGGCATATTCTTCGATCTGTGAGGATGTCAGGATAGCTCCCGACAGCGAAAAAACATCCCGAGCCGGACAAATCAAGGAGATGCTGACATCCTCAGGCATGCAGGGTAAGAAAGTTGGCATTCAGGTTGATACCATGGGCTTGACGCCACGGCTGTTCCTGCAAATACAAGAAGAACTTGGCGATTGGTGCGATCTGATCGTTATCCCAGATTTCATTCGCGAACTGCGACTGGTCAAAAGTCCTCAGGAACTCAGCTACATGCGCAAAGCTGGTGAAATAATGGACATCACGCTGAATAAAGCCATCGAGGCAACATTCGCCGGGGCATTCGAAGGAGATATTTATGCCTCATTCTATGATTCGCTTTTCCAGCTGGATGCCGATTTGCCGGCCCATATCCCCCCGCTTGGCAGCGGCAAATCCGCCTTGAATCTTCGCTATACCACCGGGCGCAAACATGTTCTCGAAAATGATCAGGTCACATTGGAACTAGGTGTCGCATATCGACACTATCACGCGGCATGCATGTGTGTTGTCCTCACTGGTCCAAAGATTAATGAGCGCCATTTAAAAATGCACGAGACCAGTGTTATTGCCCTGGATGCAGTACAGTCGATTCTGCGTCCGGGAACTACAGTAGGTGAAATCTACGATACCTACAAAGGAACACTTGAAAATAACGATGAAAAAGATGCTGTGCTGACAGTTTGCGGATACACGATGGGTGCTGCCTGGCCCCCAACATGGATGGAACAACCCATGATTTATGAAGGAAATACCCTTGTGCTCGAAGAAAATATGTCTTTCTTCACCCATATGATACTGAACGACAGGGGAAACGGCTTGTCAATGGCAGTGGCTGAACAGGCGATCATCACAAATGGGGCACCGGAAATAATAACCCACGTTCCACGAGAACCAATTATCAAGCATTAAAAATCAAACCCCACACTTGAAGGGATATATTAAGTAGCGCACTCAATCACTCTTACAACAAACCCATGCAGCCGGACCTGTAAACCGCTACGCGCTTTGCTGGCCTCTGATGCGGGACGTTATACACACAATAATAAAGGATAAGTACTTTGCACATCGAGTGAAAGATTAACTCAAAAGACATTCGGCGAATCAAAGAATTTATTAAACCCCAAGAAACCAACCCGTTTGTTCAGGATCGAAAATAGCGCAATGAAAAAAATATTAATTCTTTTATTATTTTTTTTATCAAATAATGTTCTTGCAGTTGAATTTCAGGGAAAATTTATGCAAGGTCATTTTATAATTGGGAAAACGGAACCCGATACAAAAGTTTTAATCAGCGAAAAAGAAGTGAGAGTCACTAATGATGGATATTTTGTGTTTGGTATTGGTCGAGACAGAAAATATAATATTGTAATAACTTTAAATAAAGATGGCGACAGACAAAAAATAGTTAAAAAAGTTTTTAAAAGAAAATACAATATTCAAAGAATAGATGGACTTCCTGAAGAACAAGTAACTCCACCAGAAAAAGTGTACGCAAGAATTAAAAAAGAAAATAAATTGATAAGTAGTGCTAGGAATATAGATAGTAATTTAACACACTTTAAAAATAAATTTATAGTACCTGTTGAAAATACCATCATAACCGGAGTTTATGGTAGCCAAAGAATCTTAAATGGCAAACCTAAGCGGCCACACTACGGGTTAGATTTCGCTGCAGACGAAGGGACAAAAATTAAAGCCATGTTGGATGGTACGGTAACTTTAGCAGAGACCGGTTTATATTACACTGGCGGAACCTTAATGTTTGATCATGGACATGGTATTTCTACACTGTATATGCATATGCAAAAAATATTCGTGAAAAAAGGACAAAAAATAAAGCAGGGGGATGTTATTGGTACCATCGGATCGACTGGAAGAGCAACTGGAGCACATTTGGATGTAAGGCTTAATTGGTTTCAAACTAAACTAGATCCAGCAACTGTACTATCTAATTGAATAATCAATAATGGCTATTCATTTTAAATAATATTAAAGAAACTGAGAAACTCGAATCAAAGAAACTTAATAAAACAACAGGGTCAGGCCTTGAAACTTGACAGGCATCACGGCAAGAGAACATAGAATCCGTTATAATTTTAGCTTAACATAAAAAGGATCAAACATGGCTCGTCCCTTGCGAATAAGCTATCCGGGGACATTTTATCATGTTACTTCCTGGGGTAATGGGGTAAGGAATCTATTCAAGAGGAAGTGCGACAGGGAGGGAACAACTCGAAAGCATATGGGTTGTGGGTGGGATATGTGAATCCGGAATCATGCCTGGGCGTTTTGTCGATCATGCTCGCTATTCTACTCATGTGCATCATAGGGGGGATGGGGACCCTGTACGGAGGCGTTGTTGGTGCGGCCTTTTTTATGATTACCGAGACCTTCCTGCCCGACCTTCAGCATCTGGCAAAGGACTTCTTTTCCAGCACCGTGCTTTTGCATAATGTGTTGGAACGCTGGCATCCCGTCTTAGGGGTCCTCTTGATCATGGTGGTCACATTTTTTCCCAATCGGTTCGAGAGTTCACTGGCAGACAGAAATAGGGGGTGTTGAAAAAATACTGTGACGTAAGCAAGAAGGTTTAACCGCTAGAATTTTGTTGATTTCAATGTGAAGACAAGGAGGGGTATGGTGACTGAACCGATAATGAAAAGGGCCATGGGAGACGGGGTAGAAATCCAGATTGCCCAATGGGAAGGGAAAAAAAAGGCCATCTTGTGCATCCACGGTATCACGGCCAATTGCAGATGCTGGGATGTGATTGCCGACGCGCTGAGCCCGTCTTATGGGGTGCTGGCCATGGATCTCCGGGGGAGAGGCCTCTCAGGGGCTCCTCCCACTGGCTATTCCATGGAACATCATTGCCGGGATATCTTAGCGGTTTTGGATGATTTAGGGCTGGAGAGGGTTGTGCTCATGGGTCATTCTTTAGGCGCCTTTATATCGGTAGTCTTTGGGGCCAAATACCCGGAGCGGATTGATCGCATCATCCTGGTGGATGGAGGAGGGAAACTTTCAAAAGATCAAATGGTCAAAGTTTTTGCGGGGATCAAGCCATCACTGGACCGTTTAGGTCAAGTGTTCCCCTCATTTGAGGCATATCTGGATCTTAGGAAAAAGGCCCCTTTCCTAAAGAATTGGTCTCAGGCATTAGAGACCTATTACCAGTACGAAGTGGAAGAGGTTTCGGATGGGGTACGCACAAACATTAATCCTGCCCATATTGAGGAGGAGCGCGTCAATCTGGGTAAAGTGGATATATCCCGGTTTTACGGTGAGATCTCTCGCCCTGTGCTGGTCCTGAGAGCCACAGAAGGGATGTTGGCGCGGGATGACGTCCTCCTCCCGGAAGATGTGACACAAAGAATGATACGGGAGATCGCTAACTCCAGGCATGTTGACGTGACTGGCACCAATCATTACTCCATTGTTTTTGAGCCCAATGGGGAGAGAGATCAGGCCATCCGGGAATTCTTAAAAAAATAGGGGTTACTACAGGCTACACAGAGGGGTTTGATGAAAACCCTTGAACGCTTAACTCAATTTTTTACCAAAACATCCAATAGCTTTACCGGTTTGCCAAAGGTCTTCCAGCCATGACGCACGCCGGCAGGTATGAAATAGGACTCATTCGAATTAAGTTTATTACGTTCGTTGCCTATAAACATCTCTATTTGACCGTCTAAGACAACACCACATTGGTCAAACGGGTGCTCATTAAAACAACAGGGTCAGGTCTTGAAACTTGACAGACATCACGACAAGAGACCATAGAATTCGTTATTATTTTAGCTACACATAAAGGCGCTCTCGAGCGGCTGGCGGATCGGCCTGGGGCAAATCGTAAAACCATTTCTCTGCAACAGTACGAGACCTTGAAACAGGAGCTTGTGGAGTGTGAAACGGAAGCTGCTCCCGGTTGCCAATGCCCCGCCCATCGGTGTGTTTCCCGCATATGATGAGGAGCCGGAACCCAGTATCGATGACACCATCACCGATCCGGATTACCTTGCAGAGGCTTGTTTTTAAAAACACACACTCGTGAAGTCAGGCTTCCTGTGCCCAAAATCCTGAATTTTCAGTTAATTTGCGGCAAATTTCCTTCTTGACAATACGAACTTCACTCGGTATTTGAATTTTGGTTGTCTGAAACCGCTTGGGACTTGGTGTCGCATCGTTGCAATACAATGTGTTGTGACTCATCTCCGGTGGCTACACAACTCTGTTTTTACGTTGATCTGTTTCCAAAAAACGAATTCTTATCCTTCGGTTTCAGTATTGGCCGAGAATGCTGCCATTCCCATCCTGTTATGAAATCGTTTTTCTTGACGTTTAATTTGGGACTCACATGCGTCACGTAGCCGCCATCGGATTTGACCTGTTTAACACGCTTATCGAGGCAAATGCAGGGGCGTTGAATGAGGCCATGGATCGGTTGATCCAAAGCCTGCAAAAAAACGGGTTGGCCGGAGATCCGAACGCGATCACGGTTTCATACGAACAGGCTGCTGTTTCTCATATTGAAAAAGCCCACCAAAGCGGGAAGGAGACCCACAACCGGTTTTGGATATGCGATGCATTGAACCGCCACGGCGGCCGACTGTCACCGGATGATTTTCGGATTGCAGAAGCCGTGGACGCCTATTTTTCGGCATTTTACCCGAACTGCCGGCTCATTCCAGGGGTAACGGAAATTCTGACGGACTTAAAAGGGCAGTATCATCTCGGGCTTCTTTCCAATTTTACACATCCGCAGGCTGCGATGACCATCATTGACCAGCTCAATCTCACGCCGTTTTTTGAAACGATCGTCATTTCAGGTGACGTGGGCTATCGAAAGCCTCATCCCCGTATTTTTGACCGGTTTGTGGATAATCTGAAAACAGAACGGGGAAAAACCCTGTTTATCGGAGATGACCTGGAAGCCGATGTTCAAGGGGCCGAACGGTCGGGCCTGATACCGATTTGGATCACCTATGCCAGGGATCGGAAGTTGCCGTTTACCTCCGGAAAATTTTTCAGTGGGGGCGAGCTGCCCGGTAACCATATCCCGCGAATTTCAGCGTGGCATGAACTGTTTCCATTGCTTCATTAACTAATTTCTTTGTGAGGAGGACTTTAAGATGAAACGACTATTTATATTAATTGCGTGCATGCTGCTGTTTATGTTTACTAGCTCACTTGCCCAGGAAGCTGATGATATTATCGGGGAATGGTATACAGCTGAAGGCAAGTCTCTTGTTAAAATCTATAAATGTGACGATTTGTACTGTGGGGAAATAATATGGCTCAAGGAGCCTAAATATGATGACGGTACAGATAAAATAGATAAAAATAACCCGGATGAATCGAAAAGGACCCGGAAGATTATTGGGTTGGATATTGTCTGGGGCTTTAAGCATAAAGATAAGAACAGATGGACCCATGGCAAGATCTACGATCCGGATAACGGCAAGACCTATTCCTGCAAGATAAAACTGGTAGATAATGAATTGAAACTGAGGGGTTATATCGGTATTTCACTTATCGGCCGAACAACTGTCTGGACAAAGAAGTCATAACTCAAATCGGTAAGCCACTGATTTGACCAGTGTGACAATACAGGGTTTGACCTTTAATTGCAAATACCACATTGTTTTTATCCCCAAATATCGAAAAAAGCAACTGTTTAATCGAATACTAAGATATTTGGGCCCAGTATTTCATGAATTGTCTAGGCAGAAGGACAGTAAGACTCTTGAAGGGCATATGATGAACGATCATGTTCATATGTGTATATCCATTCCTCCAAAGCATTCGGTCGCGCAAGTAATCGGTTATATAAAGGAAAAAAGCGCAATTGCAGTTACACGACAATTTGCTGGAAAGAAATAAAATTTTAAAAGTTATGGGCTCGTGAATATGCGGTCTCCACAGTAGGTTTCGAATTGGATGAAGTGAAAAAGGATATCAAGAATCAGACCGGCCGGGACAAAGACGACGATGATGATGGCAAATTTTAAGGTGCAACCTCAACGGCAGCCCTTGAAGCTGCTCACGGCTATCAAACCTCCGGTTTTACCGGAGCGTTATGACTTACAAAGCTTTTACAGACTCAACCGGATTGTAATGGCGAGTCTGGTCAACTGCAAGCCCGTATTGATGTGAGCATGCCTCAAACATGCAGATTATTCACCTGCGCTGCGTGAAGCAGTTCTAAGATGTTTTCAGCACATATTTTTTCCGTCAAACAAAACAACTTACCGCTTACGGGTTAGACCCCCGTAAATCCTAAAATGCTGGGACACGGCGTAGGCTTGACTTTGGACAAAGAAGTAAATAAGTGAAAAAGATATTATGAAAACGAGAAAACTAATAATCGCAATTGTATTTGCTGCAGCCTTTGTATTCCCCGTGTACGCACAGGACAGGCTCGGTGTAAATGAGATAGTGGACAGGATGGACAAACTCTATCGCAGCGACACAAGCGAGGGCAGGATAGAGATGACCATTGCAACAGAGAACTGGAAGCGCACTATTGCAATGAATATCTGGAGCGAGGGGCTGGACAAAACATTTATCCATATCACAGGCCCTAAAAAAGATGCCGGCATTACCACCCTGCGCAAGAAAACAGAGATGTGGAACTATTTCCCAAAGATAAACAAGGTAATGAAAGTGCCCCCTTCCATGATGATGAGCTCCTGGATGGGCTCGGATTTCACAAACGACGACCTTATCAAGGAAAGCTCCATGACCCGTGACTATAATGCAAGACTTATAAACCCTGAGGATGCAAAGCAGGAGAACTACTATATTGAGCTTGTACCCCAAAAAGACATTCCTATTGTATGGGCCAGGATAATCATAGTAGTCCGAAAGAAAGACTACATTCCTGTTGAGCAGTCGTATTTTGACGAGAAGGGACGTAAGATGAGGGTCATGACATTCAGCGAAGTAAAAAAATTCAATAATCGCAGTATCCCCTCTTTGCTTGAAATGAGACAGTTAAATAAGCCCGGAAAAAAGACGGTTATACGTTATATAGACATTCAGTTCGACTTAGAACTAAAACTGGATGTATTTACACTGAGAAATTTGCAGAGAAAAAGATAACATGAGCCATTTTAAAATTATCAATGCAAAATTATCGTAACTATTCAGAGGGCAGTTGTTTTTCCGTAACGTTACTGGCGGAGTCGCTTCGTATTTTCACTGATTTAGTAGTGGGGGAGACCGCAGCCGTCCAGAGCGCAGCGTTGGTGTAATGCGGAGGGGCAGGAATGTCACCGCTACTAAATAACTGAAATTACCAGTGACGGAGACACCGAAATAAAGGGGAAATAACTGCCCCCTGAACACATACAAATTATCATTTAAAATTTGAAATTCTAATTGATAGTTTGGCATTTTGTAATGTTTAGTTTGACATGATTATTTCCAAAATAGCATTTCGTAATATTTTTCGCAGCAAGCGGCGTTCCCTGCTCACTGGTATGATGATGGCCGGGGGGTGCGCCCTGTTCGCAGTCACCATAGGAATGATTGACGGAAGCTACGGTGACCTCATAGACATGTTTACAAGAGACCGCACCGGGCATGTCCAGGTGCACAAAAACGGTTATCTTGACAGACCCTCAATATATAAGATTCTGAATAACCCTGATTTTATTGGCAATAAGATCGAGCACCTCGCCCATGTCGAATCGTGGGCGCCCAGGGTTTATACACCTGCGCTTGCCTTTGCAGGCAAAAAGACTACCGGCGTACGCGTTGCAGGCATACATCCTGTAAGGGAAGTCCGGACAACAAGGCTCAGGCACAAGGTTGAAAAAGGACGTTTTATATCCGATGCACCTCTTGATGAAGTAATCATAAGCAACGGCCTCGCCAGAGTTCTCAGGGTCGGTCTTGGAAATGAAATTGCTTTAATAGCCCAGGGGGTTGACGGCTCAGTTGCAAACGGACTTTTCAAAGTTGCAGGCATTATGGGCAAGTCAGAAGGCTCTTCCGTCGCCTCAATATGCTATATGCACATAATCACTGTACAGAAATTCCTCTCAATTGACAGAGGAGTTCACGAAATAGCCGTTGTGCTTACAGATCATCCAAAAACAATGAAGGCGGTTGAACTTATAAGTGATGCTTTGGATGAACCGTCGTTTGATGTTGAGCCGTGGCAAGTTGTGGAAAGCCAGTTTTACAGGGCGATGCAGGCAGACGTAAAAGGCAATCGGTGGACCATAGCAGTGCTTACAATAGTAGTGGCTATCGGTGTGTTTAACACCGTGCTCATGGTTATACTTGAAAGAACCCGCGAGTTCGGCGTATTAAGGGCGCTGGGCACAAGGCCCTCCCAGGTATTCATGCTAATAGTGCTTGAAACAACATATCTCTCAATCATAAGTATAATAGTTGGTACGGTGGCTGGAATGCTTGCCAACTGGTGGTTTTCTGTATACGGCATAACACTTTCAACCCCCCTGGAATTCGGCGGGTTTCTCTTTGACAAAATAACCGCACAAATTACAATCAGATCTATTCTGATGCCCGCGGCGATTATCTTCGGAACCGCTGTAGTGGTAAGTATATGGCCTGCAGGCAGGGCAGCGTGGGTAATCCCTGTGAAAGCATTAAGGACGGGTTAGGATGAAACTTCTTTTTAAGCTTGCATGGCGAAACGTCTTAAGGAATAAAAGAAGAACGGTTCTGTCCGGCATAGCAGTTGGTATTGGCCTGGCATCATTGATGTTTGTAGACGGGCTTTATGTTGGCATGCTTGAAAGCATGATAAGGACAGCTACTGACACATTCCTCGGACAGGGCCAGGTACATGCTCAGGGCTTTCGCGATACGCTTGAGGTGGATAAAACAATTAATAATTCAGAGGCTTTTATAAAGTCCCTGGAAACAGAGAAACTGGTTTCAGATTTTTCTCCGCGCACAGTTTCATTTGGCATGCTAAGTTCTGCTTTAGGCGTAAACTCAGTTCTTCTGTACGGCATAGAGCCCGATACAGAGAGACATATATCAATGATTGACGAAGCTGTAAGACAGGGGAATTACCTTATGTCTCCCGGCACGGGGCAGATACTTATAGGTTCCAAAACAGCCGAAACCCTTGAGGTTGAGGCAGGTGACAGGCTGGTACTTACAATGGCGCAGGCCGGCACAGGAGAGTTGTCACAGGATATGTTCAGGGTAGCAGGCATTTTTCACATGGGCATAAGAGAGATAGACAGCGGCATGGCTTTCATAAACATAAAGCAGGCTCAAGAGCTACTGGCACTTGACAGGGATGTGCATGAGATTTCACTTAAGTTTAATGATATTAATGATGCAGGAGACCGCTCGCTTGGGTTCTGGGGAAAATACTCTGAACAGGACAACGAAGCTCTTGGGTGGAAAGACCTGGTGCCCCAGCTTGACAGTGTAATAGGAATGACTGACATATCAAATTTGATAATCACATCCCTGGTTTTTGCCATTGTAGCAGTGATAATAATGAATACGCTTTTTATGTCGCTCTATGAAAGGATGTTTGAATTCGGTGTTCTGCGGGCAGTCGGCACAAGGCCCGTAAACATGGCCTTGATTATCTTTTTTGAGGCCACTTCGCTTTCTTTACTAAGTATTATCATTGGTCTTGGAATTGGCTATGTTTTTATGTATATTTTTTCAGTGTACGGGATTAATTATAAGGGCATAGAATTCGCGGGTGTCACCATTACAGAGCTTATCTACCCTGTGGTGAGACCCAGACAGTTTACCGTGTTTCCGGTTTTAATATTCATCTTTTCATTTATCGCTGCCATTTATCCGGCTGTTTTTGCGGCTAAGCTTACGCCTGGGAGGGCAATGCAGAAAAGCATGTGATTTACATAAAGTATAGAGCAGAGAGATAAAATATAAAATCTAACTATGCGCTACTTTGCAGCCGAGAGGAGAAATAAAGGAAATGCCAGGGGAGGTAATTAAAATTGATAATGTATCAAAAATCTACAGCACAGAAGGTATTGATGTCCATGCGCTGAGGTCTTTAAGCCTGGGCATCAAAAAAGGCGCTTTTATTGCAATTGCAGGCCCGTCGGGTTCAGGTAAAACAACTCTTCTGAACATAATGAGCGGTCTTGATGTCCCCAGCTCCGGCAGTGTACTTCTGGCAGGTAAATATATGAGTGAGATGAAGGGCAGTGAGCTTTCGGATTTCAGGCGGGACCATATAGGCTTTATATTCCAAGCGTATAACCTCATTCCTGTTCTTACTGTAAAAGAGAACATCGAGTACATCATGCTCCTTCAGAGTGTTGGTGAAGGTGAAAGACGCTCGCGTGTTGCAGCCATTCTCCAGCAGGTGGGTCTTAAGGGTATGGAGAACAGGCTTCCCAAACAGCTTTCAGGCGGTCAGCAGCAACGCGTTGCAGTTGCAAGGGCAATGGTCTCAAACCCTGACATGATACTTGCGGACGAGCCAACAGCTAACCTTGACTCTGCAACAGGTGCAGCGCTTCTTGACATGATGCGCGAGCTTAATGATAAAAACGGGATGACATTTGTGTTCTCTACTCATGACACCATGATTATGGAGAGGGCAAAGAGACTGGTGCTTTTAAAAGACGGAGAAATAGACAAGGATGAAGTGAGAGGATAAGGGATGCCGCCGGAGACGGAAAGGATGATAGACGCGGAACAAGAGATGAAGGATGAGGGATAAGGATTGAGAAATAAAGTTCCGGTAGCTGCAATTCTCTTTTTCGTATTTCAGTTCTGCGGCACTTTTCTTTATGCCGATGAAACTGAAATCAAAGCAGGCGGATATATCAGGAACTTTTTTATTCTCAACGAGTTAAAGCAGGATACCGCTTTTGAGGCTGTGTCCCATCTGAGACTGAGGCTCAATATCATTCCTTCTGAGTCTTCTTTTTTTAAAATTGCATACGAGCTGTTTCCGCGTTTCAGGGATAAGGATATAAGCTCTATACCTCTTCCAGGCCCTGCGCTTTTATCATACCGGGTTTTTGATCTCGACGAAGAATTTTATCCTGATGACAAAGATTCAGGAGACGATTTTATGCTTATGCAGAATCTTGACAGGCTGTTGCTGACGATGAGCACTTCTTCCATGGACATATCTGCTGGACGCCAGCCAATTGCTTTCGGTTCAGCGCATGTTATAAACCCGACTGACATAATAGCGCCTTTTACGTATGACACGATTGCCAAGGAAGAACTTGTTGGTGTCGATTCGGTTAGGGTGAAGACCCCTTTATCCGAGATGGGGGAGCTTGATATGGGGGTGGTGTTTGGAGACGATTTTAAACCTGAAAAAAGTGCGGCTTTCTTCCGTATGAAAACATACCAGTTACAGACTGACATAGCATTTATGGCAATGGCATTCAGGGAAAACATACTTTTTGGCATTGACCTAGCGCGCTCGATAGGCGGGGCTGGCGCCTGGCTGGAGGCAGCACAGACACTTGCTGAAGGGGCTTCCGAGGAAAACTATTTCAGGCTTTCAGTTGGTGCTGATTACAGGTTTACAGACGGGCTTTATACTTATATTGAATATCATTACAGCGGTGCAGGCACCGGTAGTCCTGAGAACTACTTTGATGCCATTGCTGAAACCGCATTTACAGACGGCGCAGTATATCTTTTCGGCAGGCACTACGTAGCGCCGGGTTTTACCTATGAGATTACGCCACTTTTAATTTTTAATGCGCGGGCTCTTATAAATGTTGAAGACCGGTCAGTCCTTGGTTCAACCGGCTTTGAGTATAATTTGGTTGAAGATGTTTACGTGAATATAGGAGCCTACGTTGGGCTTGGAGAAGAGTCGTCCGATCCTTCAAGACCTGAAAATGAGTTTGGACTTTATCCGGATGTTTACTATACGTCAGTAAATTTCTATTTTTAAAACAGAACAAATACAAACAGATAAGAACTTGTTTTTGCGGAGCTACTTACTAATGAGACAATAATTCTTTAGGCATAAAGCCAAATCGTTTTTTTCTTGATTCTTTCACGCCTTGTCAGAATCTCACACCCCTTGCCGCAGTATACATCAGCTGGGGTCAAGTTGTTCAACGCTTCATGATAACGATGATTGTTGTAATATTCGATAAAAAGATCGATCTGTTCTGTCAATTCACCAGGGCTGTAATAATTTTCAAGGCGCAAGATATTTTTTTATCGAGCGATGATAGCGCTCGATTTCACCCTTGAAACGCTACAATGAAAAGCCGGGACCCGGGATCTATAACACCATCGCCGATCCGGATTGCCTTGCAGAGGCCTGTTTTTAAAAACAGACACTCGTGAAGTCAGGCTTCCTGTGCCCAAAATCCCGAATTTTCTGTTAATTTGCAGCAAATTTCCTTCCTGGCAATACGATCTTCATCCGAAAAACTAGGATTTGACATATCATTTTTTTTCTGCAACAAAATATTTATCAGGACATTCGGACGTTATGCTCGGAACAGTAGCGGTAAATAAAAAATATATTAAAAAAATCATTATATTGTAAGCCTGCACATTGGCTAAGAAGATATAGATGAATTGATTGCAGATTTAAAACAAGCCTTAAAAAAAATAAAATGAGTCAAACAA
>CAJWQP010000017.1 GCA_913045445.1 uncultured Nitrospina sp.
ATTTCTTATGAGATTTCTATGAGTTACAATACGACCATGCCCCGTGAACAGGTACGAAAACGATGATTCAACGCAGGAGGTACAATTGCTCTTTAAAGGTTGCTTAATCGAACAGAAAGAGGTATCCGGGACCTGAAACCCTCTCTTATTTCTATACCTGATTTGTCCAAAACCTTTTGAAGACATACACTGAAAAAAAATCTGTTATTCTTCTTGACAGCTTGAGGTTTATCTGGATAAAATTCATTGGAACTTTGCCCTACACCAGATCCATAATTCATAGCATACGGATTAGCTGTAATATTTTCTATATGCGAATTCGTGGAATGTTCTTGTCAGGTGCATTTTTACCTTCATGGTGATCATATTTGTATTTCCACCAATATTTAGAGCATGATTGAAAATATTATAATCGAGTTCAACATATTTATTGTAGAGAAAAATTAGATTTAATAAAAGAGCGGAGGAGAGCGCATGCCTATGGAATCGTTAACACCAAAGGAGAGGGTTTTGAAATTCTTAAATGGTGAAAATGTGGGACGTCCGCCGGTTTTCAGCGGAATGGGAAATGTTATTGTACCGGTGCTTGATAAATACGGAATTGTTTTTTCGAGGGTCCACAGAGACCCTGAGTTGATGGCAAAAGCAGCAGGTGGCATGTACCGGGAATTTGGATATGAGTGCGCTGTCGTCCCCTTCGACATGGGAGTTGAAGCAGAGGCACTTGGGGCCACGATGAATTTTTATGATGATGTGGAAGGTCTCCTCTATCCGACCATGCAGAAAAAATCCGTAAAAAACTTCGATGATCTTGTTGTTCCATCAGATCTGGAACACACGGGGCGGATTCCTGTTGTAACGGGGGCAATCAAAGCGCTTCGAAAAGAACTGGGCGATGAGGTAGCAATCGGAACGTATATTCTTGGACCATTTACTCTGGCAGGTCAAGTGAAAGAACTCGACGAATTATTAGAGGAATCTTTTCTTGAGCCTGAAAAGACAAATAAGCTGCTGGAGAAGCTTTCGGAGGTCATTGTTAGGGTTTTTAATATTTATAAAGATGCAGGGGCGGACTATTTCACTCTGCGGGAAATGGGCGCTACCTCCGACGTTTTAAGCCCCAGGACTTTCAAGAGCCTTATAAAGCCGCACCAGATCAAAATCATTTCAGAAATGCCCCGGCCATCCATTTTACACATCTGCGGAGATACCAATTCAATTGTTGAAGACATGGTGGAGTGCGGGGCCAATGCCATTGCCGTTGATCAAAAAAATAACATTGAAGAAACCCGAGAAAAACTGGGACCCGATACAATAATACTTGGTAATTTCGATCCAGTCAAAGTTCTCCTTCAAGGCAAACCGGAAGATGTGGGACCGGCGATGATGGCGTCTCTTAATGGCGGTGCCAATGCGGTATGGCCCGGTTGCGATATCTGGCCCGAGGTGTCCGTGGAAAATATGGAAGCGCTTATGAGCTCATTAAAGGGATAGCAATGGGTATGCCGTGAAACTTGTACAGATAGCCGGATACCTTGGTTCAGGGAAGACCACATTAATCCTTGCCCTTAGTAAAAACCTTGCAGAAGAAGGCATAAAGGTGGCCATATTGGTCAATGACGTGGGCGAAGTCCCTGTAGATGGTAAGGTGATGGAGGAGTATGGGCTTGCTGTAAAAGATATCGGCGGCGGATGTATCTGTTGTCAGGTTGCGGGGAACATGCGAAAGACATTGGGATTGTTGGCCAAAAATTATGAACCGGATGTCACCATCATAGAACCCACCGGGGTAGCAGTACCGAGCGCTATAAAAGAAGCAGTTGGGCTGGAAGCGTCAAAAACTAAAATCACCTTTGGCCCCATCATCGTGTTATTTGACACCACACGGGCCGAAAAGTTTTTAAATTACGATACACTGAAAAGACTTGTCTCTACCCAATTACGGGATGCGGACATAATCGCCCTCAACAAGGTTGACGCAGCATCTAAAGAAAAGATTAAGGACTCCAAAGAGTCTGCTCATCTTATCAACCCAAAAGCAAAGATCATGGAACTTTCAAGTCATACGGGAGAGGGTCTCGGGTCCATTGTTGACGCGGTACGGGACTTGACGGTGGGGGATTGAAGCCTTTTAATGGCTTTATAAAACCAAAAAGCCCAGCGCATGAAGAAATAAACAGCTATGGACTCAGTGGCTCTGTGGCAAGGAAAAAAGCTATTAATTATAAGGAATTGCGGAGGTTTGCTGCTGAACTGATGACAACCATTTCCCAGTCCTTGCTCCGATATGGTGCAAAGGATATCGGACACATTAAAGCCTATATCGAACACGATAACGGGTTTCTACACGCCGACACCCTTGGGGACCCTGCTGATGTGACGGTGAAAGGCAGGGACGGAGAGCCAGTCAACCACTTCAGGCTGGTTGTAAATTCTGTAATTTATGGTGTTGCTAAAGAAACTGTCATAGAAGCCACAGAAAGTTCAGTAACATCAGTACTTTTAAAATACAGATTCGAGAAGGACTTGAATAGAGAAGAATAGCTGAAAACCAAACAGGGAGAAGGAATGACTAAACCTTTGTTCAAAACTGCGGTTGAAGAAAACATACAGGAATACAGGATACAAGAGGAACCCTACTATCTGCCCGTAAAGGACGAGGTTGAATTGTTCAAGATTGCCTATGAAAACAAACTGCCTTTATTACTCAAAGGCCCCACCGGTTGTGGAAAAACCCGGTTTCTGTCCCATATGGCATATAAAATCAGCGCTCCACTTATAACAATTGCCTGCCATGAAGACTTGACTACAAGCGACCTGGTTGGCCGGTATCTCCTTGACGGCGGCACAACACGCTGGCAGGACGGCCCTTTGACACTCGCTGTAAAATACGGCGGCATATGCTATCTTGATGAAGTGGTTGAAGCACGAAAAGATACAACCGTGGTGATACACCCTCTTACCGATGACCGCAGAATTCTGCCTTTGGAGAAACGAGGCCAAATTCTGGAAGCAAAAGACACTTTCATGCTGACCGTCTCCTATAACCCCGGGTATCAGACCGTGCTTAAGGATCTGAAACAGAGTACCAAGCAGCGGTTCATCACCATTACTTTCGATTTTCCTTCTGCCAGTTTGGAAGAAGAGATAGTTGTGCATGAAAGTGGGGTAGATAGAGAGGTAGCCTCAAACCTCAGGACAATCGCTGAAAAGTTCCGGGGGATGAAAAATAGGGGTCTGGACGAGGAAGTGTCAACTCGCCTTTTAATTTACGCCGGCGTTTTGATCCGAAATGGTGTTGAGCAAAGGCGTGCCTGTTCTGCTGCAATGATAGATCCCATAACAGACGATTCTGAGATCAGGAAAACTCTTGAAGAAATCGCTTCTTCAATACTGTAAGGCTTTACGATGGTTCCAGTTTTAGAAAAACTGAAAAAAAAGCATGGAAACGATGGCCTATTAGAGAAGAGTGTGGAAGGCTTAGAATCGTTAGTCGATGAAAAAGGAATTGAGGCCTATCTCTCTTTGGTGGAGATGTTCTTGTCTTTCGATTCCTCATTTTCAACGCGGTTACTCCGTTCTGGTGCTTCCATTTTATCGGTAATGAAAGACAAGCAAACCCGGATAGATGCCCTTAAAGTGCTCCTTTCAATGGGCAAGCCAGGGTGGAGCGTTGCGCGTTCAGCTCTTGAGAAGATCAGGGTTATTTCTGAAATAGAACCCGGATTTATAGTGCAATGGCTGAGGCATGGTCACGATCTCGGTCGCACTGCCCTGGATGCGGGAAGTCTCTATTTTGAATCAAGTCCTTCGGTTCTTGAACTACTTGGAACTGAGCGATTTAACAAATGGGCTTCTCTGGGTGAGGAAATTGCAAAATTGTCCCGTATTGCAGCAAAGGAATATTTCAAATCGAGCCCGGCAGTCATCAAAAAGATGGACCACTGCGACCTTGAACAGTGGGCACGCCTTGGTATACATCTTATCAAAAAAAGCCCGAGCATCAAAGTAGAATATGGTGCTCACAGCCTTCTGGCCCAGGGTGCCGGTGCGGGGAAGGCAAAAAAACTCGACCTCGCAACCCAGTACTTTAAATCCTCCCCCCAGATACTCGGTCGGCTCTCAATCCGCGACCTCGAGCAGTGGGTGGAGAAGGGATTAAAAGTTACGGATGACCAGAAGGACAAAGGCAATGCCTTCTTTTCTTTGCAGACCGGCAAAAGCCTCAAAGCGGTGGAAGGATTGGTCAAGGGGCTTGAACTAAAGGACATTCACAGGGTTCTGAGGTCTTATGCGGAGGCACTGACAGGCAAAAGAGTGCTATTAAGATCCACCTCCCTATTTTACAAAAACCTTTCCGGTCTCGATAAGTATTTCTCGGTTACAGACGGGACCCGAATTTTTCTGCCGTCAAACATTTCGATTTTTCAAGACCAGGAGCTTAACTTCAAAACATATAAACTGGCATTGGTCCATGAAATAGGCCACCTTCTGTTTGGTACTTTTGCTATCGATCCTCAAGATCTTAAGAAGCTTTCTGGATTAGGTGATCCTGTCCTATCCTTTAAAATTTTTGAGTTTCTTGAAGATGAACGGGTGGATTACCTTCTGGGTTCTCAGTATCCAGGTCTTGAAAAAGACAGGATATCGATTCTTCAAAGTTATTTACCTCAAAAAGATAACCAAACAAGGGGAATGTCGGTATTTGAGTCTTTGAGCTTTAGTGCTCTGCTAAAAAGCCATGGTTTTGACTTCGGAGGAACAGATGACCATCTGACGCAACTACTTCGCAAAGCGTTATCGAAGGTGAAATACTCTGGATACTCATCCCATGATGTCTTGGATCTGACAATACAAATCTGCAGAGATTTTAAAAATAGCGATGACAGCGCTACCTGTGAGATCCGTGAAACGCACGGCCGACTTTTCTACCGGGGCATACTTGATTTTGCCCTGGTGGAGAATACGAGTTCCGAAATGTCAAGATTGATATTCGATATGGCAGAGCGTTTGAGTGACAAAGAGATAAAGGCTACCTCTGAACAAATTGAAGAAGCGCTCAACCGGATCGAAGAATCGGAAGCACTCGAATCAGAGGTAGCGCTTTGGCAAGTTGACGATCCTGAAAAAATGGAAGATCTATTCCAGCGAATTCAACAAGTCCTCGCTGATATGGGGAGTGAAAAATACCTCAAGAGGATGGTTTATTACGACGAGTGGGATAATAAGCTGGACGATTATAAACGGGAGTGGTGTCGGGTTCGAGAAATGGATATGCCCGGAGTAAGCCCTGCGCTTTTCTACGACCGTGCAATTGAAGAGTATTATGGCATGGTAAGCTTGCTGCGGAGGTATTTCGGTCTTCTCAGACCGGACCGAATACAACGGTTTTTCAGGGAAGAGCGGGGTGATGATATCGACTTCGATTCCCTCATTGAGTCGGTGGTGGATCGGTATGCGGGGGTTACCCCTTCGGATGCGGTGTATATCCGTCGTGAAAAAAATCTCAGGGATGTTTCGGTTGCTTTTCTGGTGGACATGAGTTATTCCACAGGTGATGTGCTTCCTTCCGGTAAAAGAATTATCGATGTGGAAAGGGAGGGACTTGTGCTTATGGCCGAGGCCCTCGAAAACCTTGGCGACCAGTGGGCTGTATATGGATTTTCCACTAACCGCAGAGACATGGTGGATTTTTCCATCATCCGGGATTTCGACAAACCATTTGCCGATGAAGTAAAGATGCGCTTTGAAAATATGCGTCCGATGGCACAGACAAGGCTCGGGGCAGTCATTCGGCATGCAAACTGGCTGCTGGAAAGAAGGCTTTCTCGAATAAGGCTTCTGATTCTCTTGTCGGACGGCAGGCCGTACGACATTGACTACGGTGATGCTGGCTATGCCGTGGAAGACACGCGCAGAGCTCTTTGGGAGGGGCGGCGGAAAGGAATAAATTGTTTCTGCATCACAGTTGACAAAAAGAGCAGGGACTACCTCCCTTACATGTACGGTGAATCTAACTATATTCTTATTGAGAATATGGATGCGTTACCCTCAATGCTGCCTTTAATTTATAAACGACTTACAACTTAACTGAAAGGGGGTGAGAAGATGGAGGTCTGTCATAAGTGCGCAAGACCGGCGGATTATATTTGTCCCACGTGTGCAACCAAGTCATGTAGGTCGCACATGGAACTTAGATACACTGGCCAGGATAGAGGGTTGAAGTCCCGCTATATGTGCCCCAAGTGCTGGAAAACTAAACAGGTCATGTTGAACCAGAATATGATTAATGCCAGAAGATACCGACCAAAAAAGTACGTATTTTATAAGGTTCCCATTATAGGAAAATGAAAAAATCGGGCATGGAGAAAAAGATAAGTGAACTGGAAAAGTTTGCCCTGGGAAAGGGGGCATTTCAGGTGAAGGCCTTTGCAGCCCAGTTGGTTGCCGTGGATGAACGGGTGAGAGCCAAATGCCAGATACCGCTCTGTCCACACTACGGCCGTGTCTTGACCTGTCCGCCCAATGTTCTGACCATGGAAGAATTTTCTAAGACATTAACCCGTTACAGCACAGCACTTCTTGTGCAGACCAAGAGTCCCATAAACGGAGAGGTCGATGATTGCGATAAAGAAAAGGTTTTGCAATATGTAGCGGTGCCTGGCAAATCCAAAAAGAAAGGAGGGGATAAGACTCAGTTATTCCAAGACTTGGACAACATGAAATTATCAGCGATCAGGCTTCATAAGTTGGTCAATGAGGTTGAATCGATGGCCATGTCGCTTGGATACCCTTATGCATTAGGGCTTATTGGAGGTGAGTGCATGCTATGCTCTAAATGTGTGGAAATTAACTCAGGAAAAGCTTGTCGGCGTCCCTATCAGGCCAGACCTTCAATGGAGGGTGTCGGAATCGATGTTCTCAAGACCAGCATCAATGCCGGCCTTCCCTTTGAGACGCCGCCGAAAAAGGAAATCATCTGGAGCGGGTTGGTCCTAGTTAATTGAGGGACACAAGGGAATTGATTTTTGTATTCCAAAAATCAATTGGAAATTCATCAATTAAACAAAAAGGAGAATGAAAAATGGCATCTAATGACGAAATGAGCAGTCTTGCGAGAGTAGCGGCCGCACTTACGTATGGGGAGCCTGACAGAGTGCCTGTGGCACCACTAGTTTGTGGTGCCTCGCACCGATTTTCAGGGCTCACATACGCGGATTGGTCCAGGTGTGAGGACGTCGAGGCTATGGTCCATGGACATGTGGACTCGATTGACTTCTTAGGTCTTGATGGGGTTGTTATGCTGGTGGATCTGACGGTTGAGGCAGGCGAGTTCGGTTGTGAGGTGGTTTACCCTGAAATGGACACGGCCCATCCCAACTATGATGACCCTTTCATCAAAGGCCCTGAAGACTACAAGAAGATAAAAAAAATCGACCCTAGAAAGTCCGGGCGCATGAAGGGTATTATTGACATGACGGCCGGTTTATCCAAGGAGATCGGTCAAACACATGCCATCGTCGGATTTGTTTACGGCTCCCTGGGAACATTGAGCATGATGCGCGGGCCCGAGGCCTTCTTCATGGATCTGATCGAGCACCCCAATGAAGTCAAGGAGGCGCTTGCGGTTATGGATGAGGTGCTTCTTGATTATGCGGTGGCCCAGGCTGAGGCTGGGGCCCACGGAGTTTGCTATGACAACCTCTACGCCTCCCAGAGCATCCTGAGCAAGGATCTGTGGAGAGAGTTTGAAGGCGAAGGCATGTTAAAATGCTGCAAAGCGATTGGAGAGACAGGGGCCCTTGTGGTTCACCACAACTGCGGCAACGGGATCTATTTTGACGAGTTGCAGGAATGGGGCACCCCGCATGCCATCTCCCACGCATATGTGGCCGATGATGTCGATTCCTGGGAAGAGCACAAACAGAAATGGGGCGGTCAGATCGCTACTATCGGCTGGATACCACCGGGACCGGTCGCCATGCTCGGCACGCAGGAAGAGATAGAGGAGGAATGTCAGGCTGAATTAGAGATATTCAAAGAAGGCAAGGGATTCATACTTTCTACGGGCTGCGAGTATCCGCCCAACGCACCGCTGAAGCATGCTAAGACTATCGTGGAAGCGGGTAAAAAATACGGTGTTTATTAATTCGTCATAAAAGAAGGAGAAAAAGAATGGCTACTAACGAAAAAGAACAAGAATTAATAAAGGGGCTTCAGGATACCGTCATCAACTTTAAAATCGATGACGCCAAAAGGCTTGCCGAAGAGGCCGTTCAGGTAGGTGCGGATGCTTACACCATGACCATGGAGGGCCTAGCCGGCGGTATGGAGGTTGTCAGTGAAAAATTTGACAACCATGAATATTTTGTTCCTGAAACGCTGCTGTGTGCCAAAGCCCTTTATGCGGCTCTTGATATATTAAAACCGCATATAAAAAGCACAGGGACAGAGGCTAAAGGTCAGGTGGTTCTTGGGGTTATGCAGGGCGACGTACATGATTTGGGCAAAAACCTCATTAAAGCCATCTTCGAATCTGCCGGGTGGTCCGTGCATGATCTCGGTCGCGATGTCCCGATCCAAAAATTTGTGGATGAGCAACTCAGGACCGATTCTGATATCGTTATGCTCTCGGCCATGATGACCACCTCTATGGTGGGGATGAAAAAACTTATCCCAAGGATTAAGGAGAAGAACCCAAAAGTGAAAATAATGATTGGGGGAGCTCCTATTAGCGAAAAAACCGTTGAGGAATATGGTGCCGATTCCACGGCCGATAATGCCCCCAACGCTCTGCAAGAAGCGATGACGATGCTCGAAACTCTGAGAGTAATGTAGCTGAACCCCACGCTGGAGCAGAACTATACCTGGTGAAGCGCCATACATAGTCAATGTGCAGGGCGCTTCATCCCAGGGGGAGTGATTTATCACTTGAATAGAGTCATGACCATAAACAGAACGGAATGAAAATCGCTAAATAAGGAGCATCAAAAGTTCATGGACCATACAATTATTTTTCAGCCTTCAGGCCGGCGTGCCCGTGTGTCTGAAGGCACAACCATCCTTGATGCCGCCCGAAAACTGGGCGTTGGTATTGAAGCAGTGTGCGGAGAGAACTTGGTTTGCGGCAAGTGCCGGGTAAAAATTATGGAGGGAGAGTTTCCCAAGGAAGATATAACCTCGTCACTAAGTCATGTGGACAAAGTCGACGAGAAGGAGATGAAAACCCTTAAAAAAAAGGAAAAGAAAGAAAATATCCGGCTGGCGTGTTCAACGAGTATTATGGGTGATATACTCGTTTTTGTCCCCGAGGCTACCCGTACCGGCAAGCAGATTGTCAGCAAGGCGGCGGGAAAGATCAAGGTTAAGTTAAAACCTGCCGTCAAAAAATACTATGTGGTGCTCTTGCCGCCATCGCTGGAAAACCCCTATGGAGACTTTGAGCGGCTCTGCGATGTCCTCGCCAAAGCTCACGGACTAAAGAAAGTTTCCATCGACTACAGGGCACTTCAAGCCTTGCCGGATGTCCTCAGAACAGGGGACTGGAAGGTAACGGTAACAGTGTGGCAGGACCATGAGATTATCCGGGTGGAATCCGGCAGGGTTGAAACTAACGTCGGGCTTGCAGTTGATATCGGTACAACCACAGTTGCAGGATATCTCACGGATCTGAATACCGGAGAGGTGCTGGCAACCGAATCGATGATGAATCCCCAAGTGAGCTATGGCGAAGATGTGATGTCCCGTATTACCTATTGCATGCTGAATGAAGAAGACGGTCTGAAGGAACTACAAGAGACAATGGTTGAAGGGCTTAACACCATCGCCAAGAATGCAGCCAAGAGAGTGGACTTGACCCCCGAGGACATCAGTGAGATGACGATTGTTGGAAACACGGCTATGCATCACATTTTGCTCGGAATCAACCCTGAGTATATCGGCTTGGCCCCCTTTGCTCCGGCTCTCCATAATTCGGTGGATATAAAGGCAGAGCGTTTTGGGATTCGGATTCTCCCATCCGGGAATATCCACATACTACCTATAGAAGCCGGCTTTGTGGGTGCTGACAATGTGGGCTGTCTGATCGCAGATACGCCGCATAAACGTAAAAAAATAACATTGCTTATCGATATCGGTACCAATGGAGAGCTCATTCTCGGTAACAAGGATAAGCTTATTTCTTGCTCATGTGCCACAGGCCCTGCGCTTGAGGGAGCACAGATTGAGTTTGGGATCCGTGCTGCTCCCGGTGCTATTGAAAATTTGAGGGTTGACAAAAAAACACTTGAACCAACGTTCAAGGTAATAGGGAATGACAACTGGAGTGACGGTCAAACGGATATGCAGGCCAAAGGGATTTGTGGCTCCGGTATTATAGACGCCATTGCCGAAATGTTTAAAGCGGGAATAATAAAGAAAAACGGTCAGATCAATACCGAGCTCAAATCACCCCGGATCAGGATGGCAGGCAAACTGCCGGAATATGTCATTGCCGGGAAGCATGAGACCGCGATAGGTGAAGATATTGTGATAAACCAAAAGGATGTACGCGCCATCCAGCTAGCAAAAGGGGCGCTTTACTCCGGGTCTCTCATCATGATGCGGAAACTCGGAATCAAACAGTTTGACAGACTGGCTGTAGCAGGTGCATTTGGCAATCACATCGATAAGTTCCAAGCCATGGTCATGGGCATGTACCCCGACTGTGATTTGGACAAGGTCGAATTTGTAGGAAATGCAGCCGGTGACGGTGCCCGCATCGTCCTGTTAAATGTGGATAAAAGGCGGGAGGCAAATACGCTTGCCCGCAAGGTGGAGTATGTCGAACTGGCCCTTGAAGAGGATTTTAATGACCGCTTTGGCGAGGCGATGCAATTTCCGCATATGTTTGATAAGTTTCCGCATATCGAACACCTTTTGTTACTTGAAGATGAAGTTTCGTCATAAAAAAATCTTAATGGGTCAAATATAATCTGAACCGCAGGAAAGGGGGATCAAATGAAAGTCACGTATACCGGTGAGACAAAGACGACTAAGGATGTGAACGGAAAAGATGTAGAACTGGAAAATTCAAAGGTCTATAAATGCATGGAGAAGGAATATCATTCCGGACTTTTCGTGCGAATTTCATTGGACTCAAGAGAACATGTAAAAGTGAAGAGAAGTGAACTTCGGAAGATGTAACCCGTCGGTGAAAAATATTTAAAGGTTTTAGTTTTTTTGAGTAACCACAATATTTGAAAAGCCACAGGCTTAAAACCTGTGGTTTTTCTGTTGTGATAATTATGGCAAAAAAAGCTATCATATTTATCAGTTGTGGGATATTTCGGGAGGAACTGGAGTATCTGCTCAAAGAAAAGAGGCTGGATTGGAATATTATCTATCTCGAAGCAGCTCTGCACGTGAACTTTGATAGATTGAAAAAGGCGCTGGTTGAGGCGCTGGAGGAAAACCAAAAGGCAGGGATCGAGCTCAAAGTACTCTATGGGCATTGCCATCCGGAGATCATGGCAATCTTGGAGAAGTATGACGCAAAAAAGATCGAGGCCGGAAACTGCCTTGAGGCGCTGGTAGGCCCGGAAGAAATCCGGCGCATCAACAATGAGGGAACCGCATTTTTTCTCTCTTCGGGTTGGGTAAACAACTGGGAAAAGATGTTTGCCCTCGGGGAAAAAGACTTCAATTTCGATTTTAAGTCAATGTTCGATGGTTACAAACGGATAATCGTCTTCGACACAGGTTTAATTCCCATTGATGAGGAAAAAGTTGGACGCTTCAGCAAATTGACCAATCTTCCCATTGAGCGCAGGCATATCAGTCTTGATTATCTTTTGAATCTGATAAACCGTATTTGATTGATCTTGCTGATAAATCTAAAATTGGCATCTGAATATTCAAATTCTTAAAAAGGCCGGAGTAACTGGCGCTATTTCCATCAAAGTGTTGTTTGAGCTAACCATAAATTGCCAGTTTAACCGTAAACCCTTTGATAAGTAAAGAATTTCTTGATAGCTCAAATTCGATTTTGGAGGCAACTACCCAGTCTGTTAATTTGATCGAAAGCATGAGAATTATTCGCGTAAAACCTACTGGAATGACAAATATAGAAACCTTCAGACTGCACTAATGGGCTCTTGGAGCTTCTTTTGAAAAAGATTTTGTATGACACCTAGAGAAGTGATTTTAAAGGCCTTTGATGGAGGGAAACCCGACCGGATTCCCGTTGCCCTTATGGGAGGAGGCATGTGGAGCGCCTATAATTATGGAACCACATTAATGGATTTACTGACCAATTCATCAAGAATGTCTGACATGCTTGTGGAGATGTCTGACAAACTGAAAAGCGATATAGTCTATGCAGGTTCGGGATATCCCAACGTTCTCGCTGCAGCACTTGGCAGTAAAATCAAATTCAGCGGGCATGGCGCCGCCGACCTTGAAGCACCTATCCTATCCCCGGGGGAAGAGGTACAAAATCTTGACCTTTCTATGATTAACAATAACGCGATAATTGAGACTCTCAGAAAAGCCTTAAAGATAACAAAATCCAAAATAGGTGAGGAATATATTGTAACCCTGACAGCATGGGGGCCATTTACTCTTGGCGCCAGGCTGGTGGGTGAAGAGACGATGATTAAAGCAATTATAAAGAATCCGACTTATGTAGAGAACGTGCTCGAATTTGCGACAAATATGTTAATTCGATTTTACGAGCCGGTCTTCACCGAAAGGAATTTGGAAATTATTCTCCTGGGTGACCCCACAGCCTCTGGAGATCTAATATCCAAAAATCACTTTGAAGCCTTTGCCTTGCCGTACCTTAAAAAAATTATAGATTGGGCCAAGTCGAAAAATATTCTAACCCTTTTACATATCTGCGGAGATACTACAGACAGGCTCGATTTGTATCCGCTTACAGGTGCAAGTTGCATAAGCCTTGACCACAAGACCGATATTGCCAAAGCGAAAGAGATCCTTCATGGCAAAATGTGTTTTGCCGGTAATATTGATCCGGTACAGGCTTTGCTTCAGGGCACTGTTCAGGATGTAGAAGATGCATGTAAACGCGCCATCGAAACTGCAGGAACCGATGGTGGTTTTGTGCTCATGCCGGGTTGTGACATACCGCCAAACGTTCCCTATAAAAATATCCAGAAAATTGTTCAGGTTGCCAGGGAATACGAACTCTAAAACAGCTACAGAATCTTTGTGATAAAGGACTTATGGAGATGGAACGAGAAATTATCGCGACAATTATGGCTGCAGCCTCCAAGCCGGATTATCTTACGGTAGATAAGCTCGATGCCGGACTCGGCGGATGGGGTGCATTTAATATAGGTATTTGGGCCGCAGCGAATGTTATTGCCAAAGAAATACAGAAAGGTAAAAAACTAAAATTAGAAATAACCGATGAAGCTTTTACTGATGTGGATGAAATTGCAAAGAAAGCTGTAAAGAAATTAATGCAATGCGGTGCTGATCCGGCCAATGCGGGTTTGGCCGCTGCCACCTTGCTGTATTGGGCAGGGGTAAATGTTCAATGCGGCATGCCGTGCCCGAACAGAAAATTGGGGGCAGTTGCTAGAATGGCTGCCGGAATTCCCTCGGGCCGAGTCTCTTCCATACCAACCGAAAAGCAGAATAATAAAATTTCCGGTTTTGCAGCTACATTGGCAATTTATCAGGCTTTAGATAAGGAGCACCTCGCACCGTATGACTCTGAAATTTTGCCCCTTGGTGCCGGAGGACCCATCATCGGCCATTCTGCCATTGGAGAGGATCATCTCTTTCCAAAATTAGGGCAGAAACTCGCAAAGATAGGTACAAAAGCAATGATAAAAACCTATCTGTCTGTAGGCATGAGGCCTAATAAATGGTTTTCAGCGCTATTCGGGACAGCAGCAGCATTGGAAATCATTCATCCCGATGCATATGTCGGTGAAGAGTTTGGGCAATTTATGGTCACAAGAACACCGGAAATTATAGCTGAGGCGGCCGTCGAAATATCAGATTTGCCGGAAGTTATCCATATCCGAGGAACCAATGAGGAACTGAAGACCGCTCGGGTATTGGGAGACCTTGCCATTATCTTAAAGGATTCAGGGACTCCAACGGTGGTCGGTATGATCATGTTTTCCGAGTTGTGTTCAATAATTCAGGAGGGTGCTTCTATCGGTGCAGGTAGATCTGGAGGGCCATTGGTGATACCGCTTCACCATTGGGTCACGTCACCTACTTTAGCTTTGTACTTACTGGGAAAAGGCGCCGAACCAAATGAGATCATATCTGTTATTAAAAAAACAATGGATCAATACTTTCTGAAAGATGATGCTACAGTTGCGACGAACATACTGGCACGTAAGGCTGAATCTATTGAAAATGGGCCCCTGACCGAGACAATTTATAGGGCGACTGAGCCCGGACTAACCAATGCGCTCTCAAAAAGGGCAATCTATGCTTATAATCAAATGAAAAAAGGTAAAACACTTGAGGGCTTACTTGAAGATGTTCAGAAAAGCCATATTGAAACCATTGCTGATGCCGTTGCCGAGGGCATGAGCAACAGGTTGAACAAAAAGATTGAATATATCAAATTTACAAAGATAAGACCGGGGTCTGGGCGCCGCACTCATGAATTTGCCCAGAAGCATTTTGCCTTCGATGCTTACATTGATGCTGAGGTAAAGATAGATGATAAAATATACGAATTGAAAAACGTACTTGCAAAAGCCGCTCCGGAAGCTTTACTAAAAAGTGACAAAGAGACCCTTGATGCTATTTCCGCTGTCGCTCTAGCGATTATTGAGTTGTTGTGTTCCGGGGCCTGTTCGATGGATGTGGTTGTTTGTGCGTGCATGGCTGCTGCTATGGGAATGGATTCCGAGGCGGCTGCAGAGAAAGCTTTGGCGGTAGCCAACGTTATTATCGCATTACCGGCTCCCAGTTTAAAAAAGGCGACTCAGCTCGCCTCAGATATAATGGAAGGGCTTGATTTCTGATTTGGATGTAAACCTCATGGAGAAAAAGTCTAAGCTAATATTTGCGCAGATCGACCATATAGCAGGGGAGGTGATGGGTTTTGCCATAGAGAGGCTAATGGAACTTGGAGCTAACAATGTCCAACTTATTCCTACCATTACCAAGAAAAATCGTCCGGGGAATATAATTATCATCGATATTGATGCCGAAGATGAAGAAGAAATGGCGGAATTTTTGGCGAAAGAGATCAACGTGTCAGGATATCACAGGATAAATACGAATCATATATTTCATGATGTTTCTATTCTCAAAAAAACGCTTAATATAAATATAAATGGGGTAATCGAGAAGCTTCAATGTGAAATTAAACTCATGGGCGACCCGTCAAAACCGTTGTCCGTCGTCATAGAACACGATTTTTTGGTTAAGATTCAAAAATTTTTAAATGAAAAATTAAATAACTTCGTTTCTTTGGGTCGATTAAGAACGGTTATCGAGTCAAAACTAAGAGAACCTGGTGATGAAATTACCATAGAAATGAAATTATTTGACGACCGGTTGCCAGGGATATAGCCAATGACAGGAAGGCCAAATTTGTTGGTGGGAAGGCTTTGATTGGCTCAACCACTTCAGCCCTTTCTTTTTAGGTCATCTACAATTTCCGAGTGGGCGGGGAAACGGTTGGAATGCAGTTTGGAAAAGATCAATGTTCCGTCCAGTATGACCTCGAATGCACCGGTTTTGTTTGATCCGTTAAGCACTGTATCCATACCGGTTTCCTTTTTGACAACCATGGCTAAACTGGCCGCCATGGGTCTGTAATTGCAGGTAATGCAGTATTCTATTGATAACGTCATAACACTTTTCTTATTTAAATCGGATAAAGTGAAAAGATTGATCCAAGGTAGCAAAAAATACCTTTTGCCTCAGAGCAATTCAAATTAAATTTGAAACCGTACAAGTTGAGAATTCCCACAATCATATTAGCTTCTCTGTTCTGAATTTCATTTTTCTCGTTATATCACCAAGACCTTTCACATGCAACATGAGAACAAGATCCCGAGCCACATGCGGATCGACACTTCCAAGGAGATTCATCAGTTTGAGTGAAAACTTTCTCGGGTTCAAAAGAAATTTTTCATCGACTCCTGCGGCAGCCGGCAGTTGGTGTATCCATAATGTGGGTTAGGCCAGTCAGGTGGGGGAGAAAATTGTAACCACCCTTAACGACATCGCCTGCCTGATTGAATTGGTCTCTGAAGTCACACAGATCTGGATATTTCATTTCAACCAGTGACTCCTTTCATCCACATTTTTATACGCTAATTTAGCAAAAGATGAAGATTTGATCAATGGAAATTACCATACCACTGAGGTGCAATTCAATCTAACTTGTCCACCTGTATTAAATTTATTTATAAATGCAAAATAAAAAAGGATCAGCGCTTGACTCCATCGGGGAGAAAATATTCGATGCAATAAAGTGTGGTAGGCGTAACAGAATTATCTTAAGACCCATAACCGTTAGGATGGTTTTTGTGCCATTTCCATGCTGTTTCAATAATTGTTTCGAGCTCCGGAAATCGAGGGTGCCAACCAAGGGTTTTGATTGCCTTTTCACTTGAACCGATGAGGACAGCCGGATCACCCGGACGTCTGTCAACCACCTTGGATGGAATTGTTTTGCCGGTAACTTTTCGGGCAGTTTCTATGAGCTGCATAACCGAATGGCCGGAACCGTTTCCCAAGTTAAAGCATCCGCCGGGCAGGCCGCTCAACAACCGCTCCAGAGCCAGAAGATGCGCCTGGGCAAGGTCATCAATATGGATATAATCCCTGATGCATGTGCCGTCCTTGGTGGGATAATCATCTCCAAAAATATTTACCATTTCTCTCTTTCCAATCGCAGTTTTGAGAACGAGAGGAATAAGGTGGGTTTCAGGGTTGTGGTCCTCGCCGAGTTCACCGTCTGGATCAGCGCCTGCGGCATTAAAATAACGGAGAGAAACACACTCCGATTTATAGGCGTGACTGAAATCTTCCATGATCTGTTCAACCATCAGCTTACTTCTTCCATACGGATTTATCGGATTCTGGGTATGATTTTCAGTGATCGGAATTTCAACCGGTTCTCCATACGTCGCACACGAAGATGAAAATATAAAACTGCGAACGCCCCTTTTATTCATAAATTCGAGTAAATTAAGCGTATTTGCAACATTGTTCCGGTAGTAGCGTGCCGGCTGTAATACAGATTCGCCCACATAGCAAAATGCAGCAAAATGCATGACTGCAGCGATTTGATGTTCTGAAAAGATTTGATCCAGTAAGACAGAATCATCCATTGAACCTTTAAAAAAAGACCCCCACTTCACCGCCTCCCTGTGCCCATATATAAGATTGTCCAAAATTACAGGATGATATCCGTTTTTGGCAAGATATTTGCACATATAGGAGCCGATATAACCGGCGCCGCCGACAACGAGGATATTATTCATACGGAGTCCTTACGTTTAAAACTTGTACGCCTATTTTAAGTAACATTCTTTTCTGTTTATTACAACGCAACCTTCCGATATAAATCAATTCCCTGATGGGGACCCTGGAAAAGTCGCTTTGCCGGATAGATCGGCGTCGCCGTTTAGCCACGAATTCCAGATACGTGTATGGACACGATACCGGGCAATAGGAACGGTTGCTTTTTGGTCTATAACGGTTGCCCTTTTACTTGTTCTGGGAGGACAAATAGCCTGTCTCTAACACCAAATATCGTTTCTCAGTCAGTATCTCGGGCCCCAGGGGGCGGCTCTGGCTGTCAGTATGACCGCCGGGGCAGGCATTGTCGGGCGTCTGTTTTCAGGTGTGTTTGTCGATCGATGTGACAAACGATACGTTATCATTGCATGTTTGTTCATTCAGGGATTGGCGATTATTATGCTTGCATACAACAATCATATTGTGATTTTATATCTTTGCACCGTTGCATTAGGTTTAGATATTGCCAAATCTCCCAAACAGACTTGAGTTCTAGGTTTCAGCGAAAAACACCGGGTTATGAACTTTGGCCCTTGAGACACAGAAACGGTTATAAAAAAAAGTGTCGAACTATAGGCAACAAGGAGAATGAACTTTATGTATGAGAAAGAAGTAAGTGAAATCGAACGTCAACTCCAGAAGCAAAATCGATGGCGAGAAAAGTGCATCAATCTTATTGCCAGTGAAAATGTTTTGAGCCGAAGGGCCAGATCACTTGCGGGTTCGGATTTTGCACATCGATATGCAGAGGGGCATCCGGGTAAGAGGTATTATCGAGGAACAACCTATATTGATAAAATTGAAAATCAATTAAAAATCAATTTGAAGATCCTCTTTCAATGTGATCACGCCGAAGTAAGACCGATCAGCGGCACCAATGCAAATGAAGCAGTTTTCAGTCGTTTTGTCAGCCCAGGGGATGTGGTAATGGTCAATTCCACACCGACCGGCGGTCATATCAGCCACCACAAGGAAGGATCCCTGGGGAAGTTTACCCGGAATATCATTGACATCCCGGTGACCAAGGACGGTTATCATATGGACGTGGAAAAGACGATTTACCTAATAGAGAAGGCCAAACCAAAAATTATTGTCCTGGGCAAAAGCCTTTTTCTTTTCCCGGAGCCGGTCGCCGAACTATCCGAAGTCTGTCAGGCAAACCATGTTCGAATTCTCTATGATGCGGCCCATGTACTGGGCCTGATTGCCGTAAAACAATTTCAAAGACCCTTGAAGGAAGGTGCTTTTTTGATGACGGCCAGCACCCATAAAACCTTTTTTGGGAGTCAACGCGGTCTGATATTGAGCAATATGGAAGAGAAATACTGGCGCAAGATCGACAGAGGCGCCTTTCCCGGCTCATCCAGCAATCACCATCTTGATACCTTGACTCAAATGGCGGTCTGTACCTATGAGATGATGGAATTTGGAGATCAATATGCGGAGGATACCATCAAAAATGCCCAGGCACTTGCATCTGAACTGGATCGGCATGGGTTCGACGTTCAAGCAAAGGAGTTTGGATTTACTCAAAGCCATCAAGTCGCCCTGAATGTTAAAGAGTTTCGAGGAGGTGAGGGGGTATCTAGAACATTGGAACTAAATGATATTATAGTGAATATGAATATGTTGCCACATGAACCGCTTGGTAACCATGACCATCCGGAGGGAATCAGGATCGGGGTGCAGGAGATGACACGATTTGGGATGCGAGAGGACGAAATGTTCCGTATCGCCGAACTCATTAAAGAATGCATCATTGATAAGAAAGTGGTAAAGGAGGGAGTTAACCGGTTGAGATCTGAATATCAGACGGTTCGATATAGCTATGACAGTATTGAAAAAAAAATCGAAACCGACTCAATCAAAAAGACAGAGAAAAATTAGATTAAACAAAACTTCCGCCCAACCGGGTGGGGGGAACCATGGAATATTTTTTAAATTGGACCTAAATTTACACGACAATCCGGAGTACAAATGAACTCGCTTTATGTTATTTCGGCAGTCGGAAAAGACCAGCCTGGATTGGTTCATTCCGTAACCGATGTACTGGCAAAGTTGAAAATAAATATCGTAGATGTTGAGGCACAGGCGGTTCGTGGGCATTTTATGCTGTTTCTCGTGGTTGATTTAAGCACCTCAAAGAGCAGCTATGAAGAGATGCTTGTAAAACTTGACCTGATAAGTTCGAATTTTAATCTTGGACTCCGGGCTGAACCCTACGAAGAGGGCCGGCGAAAATCAGATAAGAAAATTATGCTGTTGACCGTAATGGGCGGAGACCAAACCGGAATAGTTGCAATGCTTTCAGGAATATTTTTCGAAAATGGTATAAACATAGAGTCTGTTAAAATGATAGCACGGGGTGATTATATTGCGATGGAAATTGCTCTGGATATTTCAGATTTAAACGATATGTTTGCGTTTAGAAAAATTCTGTATGAATTTTCCGATAAAACAGAGTTGGATGTTTCTTTGCGCGATGACGATATATTCCAAAAACCGAAAAAAGTGGTGGTGTTTGATTGCGATAGCACCCTTATACAATCAGAAGTGATCGATGAGTTGGGCAAAATGGCCAAGGTGAGTGAACGCGTCAAAGAAATGACTGATAGGGCGATGAAGGGCGAGCTTGATTTTAAGCAAGCGGTTAAGGAACGGGTGCGTCTTCTTAAAGGGTTACCTGCTGAGCAGCTCGAATTGTTGTCAAAAACAATCCGATTAACACCGGGGGCGGAGGAGCTAATTTCGATGCTCCATTTCATGGGTTATAAGGTCGCGGTGATTTCCGGTGGATTCTCTTTTTTTACAAACTATCTTAAAAAACGCCTTCATCTTGACTATGTATATACAAACGAACTGGTCATCAGGGATGGTAAAATCACAGGGGAAATAAAGGGTGATATCATCGATGCGGAAAAAAAAGGCGAGATCATTAAAGAGATCGCAGAACTTGAAAATATCTCCGCAGATCAGATCGTTGCCGTCGGCGATGGTGCCAATGACCGGTTCATGTTGAAAAATGCGGGACTCGCGATCGCTTTTAGCCCGAAAGAAATTTTAAAAAAATACAGTGATGGCGTTATTAATAATGATAATATCTTTGGATTGCTTTATTTTTTAGGTATACCGGAATCACATTTAAAAGAACTCAGAAAAAATAAGGATCAAAAAAACCTCTCAAACGATTGAACTGAAATTGGGTATCTCCTAAGATATATATTCAATTTTCGAATTGAGTTTTTGCTAAAAAATGGTGTCTGATAGATTAGACACCTAAAATAGGAGATAAAACAATGAACAGAAATTTACTTTTCATTTTTATACTGATAGTCGTATTCTCCTTTTGGTTTTTACCCTCAACCGCTCAAGCAAGGAGCGCCAATAGTTCCGACACCGAAGGCGTTGCCATCGGGATCGGGGGCGCCATTGTGGGAAATGAGGTCATACAGCATCAAAGGCAATATGCATCCCGCAAGCATTTCCGGCGCCACGGACCGGGTTACGGCTATCGCCCTCCTCGACATCATAGAAGGCATTACGGTTATCGCTCTCCCTGGCGCCATGGACCGGGTTATGGTTATCGCGGCCACAGGCGCTACGGTTATCGACGATACTGGAGGATGGAAAAAAGATGGGCGCCGTACTTTTATAAGAGGGTTTGGAATCCAGGTCATTATAACCGTTACGGTCAACGGATCATAGGGCATTGGGTTGTGATCAAGGATCGTCCGGATTATTAGATTAAAACTCGACAGTGGTGCTCCAACTGATTACACAGGATTCTTCAATTCGATAGCGATTCCTTACGGTCCTGATGAGCAACTGTATCAAGCAAAAAAGTTTCTCCCATTTTGAGCTCTTGCAGTTTCATTGAAACCATTAAATCGTCTTTAAACGGTTAATTTGTTGCCCCAGTTTAAGGAAGTAATTTATCGATTTCGGGTTGCTCATGGAATCGACATTTAAGGCTTTTTCCGGCGGAATACCTGAAAGAATTTTCTTAACCGGCACCTCGAGTTTCTTCGCATTCAAAGTTCGGGGAATCTCAGGAACGGAATAAATCTCATCTGGTACATGGCGCGGGGAGAGGCTGCGTCGAATTTTCTTTCTGATTTTGACCTTCAGGGTATCGTCGAGTTTGATATCTCCTTTTATAACAACAAAAAGGGGCATAAAGTATTCTCCTTCCGGAAGGTTAAAGCCGACAACGAGACTTTCAAGTACTTCCGTCATTTCTTCCACAACGTTATAGATTTCACTGCTACCCATCCGGACTCCATGGCGATTGATCGTAGAATCGGACCGGCCTAAAATCACACAACTTCCCCCGGATGTTATCTTAACCCAGTCTCCATGTCGCCATTTGCCGGGATACATTGTAAAATAGCTATCGATGTACAGCTGTTTTTTCGGGTCATTCCAAAGATAAAGGGGCATGGACGGCATCGGTTCGGTAATCACCAATTCTCCTACCTCTTCGATGAGGGAGTTTCCGTCCTCATCAAAAGCTTCGGCCTTGACCCCCAAACACCTGCATTGAAGCTCTCCGGCCCTAACAGGCAGCAGCGGGCAGCACCCCAGAAAGGCGGTGCAGGGGTCTGTACCACCACTGGAAGATCCTAACAAAACATCTTTTTTTACCCTGTCATAAACCCACTGGAATCCTTCAGGAGACAGGGGCGAACCGGTTGATCCGACCGTCTTTAATTTGCTCAGATTGTAGTTGTTTTGCGGCTCCATTTTCCGATTCATGCAGGTGGTTATATACGCAGCGCTGGTGCCCAAATTTGTCATCTTTGTCTTTTCTGCAAAATCCCAGATCACGTCCATGTCAGGAAACACTGGACTTCCATCATAAAGAAGTGGTGTGGCACCCATCAGCAAGCTCCCCTGCAGTACGTTCCACATTACCCAGCCGGTAGTGCTGAACCAGAAAAACCGGTCTTTAGGTTTAATATCCATATGGAGGCCCAGAAATTTTTTGAATTCAAGTAAAATTCCACCATGGCTGTGGACCAGTGGTTTTGGCAAACCTGTGGTACCTGAAGAATAGACCACCCAGATTGGATGACTAAATGGCACCTGTTCAAAAACCAGTTCACTTCGCTGCTTCAAAAGCTCATCCCATATTCGAACCTTTTTGAGATTTTTTGTCGGTGTGTCCAGCTTAAGGTACGGCACCAGTACCGTATTTTCAAGGGTTGAAAGCGATTGCTGAAGAACAGCTACTGCAGGCCGGCAATCAAAGGCTTTTCCGTTATACTGATAACCATCCACAGCAAAGAGAACCTTTGGTCCAATCTGATTGAAGCGGTCAATTACACTACGCGTACCAAAATCAGGAGAACAGCTGGACCAAACGGCCCCGATGCTCGCGCAGGCAAGAAATGCGATTATGGTTTGCGGAATATTGGGTTGGTATGATACAATACGATCTCCCTTTTGTACCCCCATGTTTCGTAATGAATCCGCTATGGAAGATACATTTTGATAAAGTTCATCCCACGATATTTCCATCAACGATTGAATCTCAGATTGAAACATCAGAGCGGGACAATCGGGAGACATATGATGAAATACATGCTCAGCATAGTTAAGCGAAGCACCGTTGAACCACTCAGCACCGGGCATTTTTCTATCTGACAGAACCTCTCTGTATGGTTTTGATGCTTTTATTTGCAGAAATTGCCAGAGTGACTCCCAAAAGGCTTCGATCTGTGTTACCGACCATTTCCACAGTTTATCATAATCGGTAAAATCCAACCCTTTGTCCTTCTTGAGCCATTTCATGTATTGCGTTATATTGGCCGCTTTAATACGGTCATTTGGAGGTTTCCAAAGAATGGTTCCTTCTTTTATCGATTTTCTATCCATGTCTTTCCACCATTTTAAAGTGATTCCTCAAGTTTATCACCTTCAATTCACCGGAGCGTTGCCTTCGACTTGGGAATGCAAATCTTGCGTTATGAGTTTGGGGGTTGGAAAACCAACCAATGCTTCAAGCGTAACGGTCCGGGTGAAGTCTCATTTCCCGGAGAAAATCATCAATGATCTGTTTTTGGTCATACTGCGGTTTCCAGTCCCATTCTTCCCTGGCAAAACGATCATCTATCAGTAAAAACAGTTTATCTATTACATTGACTAGATCCGGGTCCGGATCAAATCTGATTTGAGCAGTAGGAACTTTTTCCTTAACCATGGCTGCCAATTCACCGGCGCTGGCAACAGGGGTGACACCGGTTGATATTAGAAAAGGGTGCGTTAGCCAATTTGACGATGGCGAGTGCTGCGTCTTTGAAATACATTACCGGACATCGGGTCTCTGGTTTTATACGGATGGTGAAGGGATTCCCCTTGGCACTGTCCTCAATGGCCCAGGAGGTATACTGGGCAACGCCGGGTGTCTTAACCCCAGGCCCTACAATGACGGGATAGCGAACACTCCTGAAATCCAAACCGTAAAATGGCAAATTTTTTTGAAAAACCAAATATGGCAAATGAAAAGTTGTGTGTCAACGATAAAAAAGAATGCCTAACCGTATCAATAAAAAGAGCAAATTTTTCTTTATCTGCCCGGTGAAGTTTGTCATTTTCTATTTATTTTAATATTATCATTGCATTATTGAAAAATTTAGTATAGATGTCAGTTGTCTTCGATAGTGTATCAATAGCATGGGAAAATTTTAAAGTGGAAAGTATTAAAAAAGCATTTTAGCAAATTAAACCTTGCTTTTTTAGAAAATATAGTTATGTTGCAAGTGTTCTTTCGACTCAAGCAGTATGGATAGTAGATATATCGAGAGGACACGGGCACTTACTAACGGATGAGGTCAAAAACAATCTAAATCAAAAAAAGGAGGAAAATCATGCAACAGTTGAAAAAAGACTTGCAATCAACGGTAAAAACCCTAAAGGCACTGGCAGCGAAAATCGATGCTATATCTAAAAAAATGGAAGGGGCTAAGAAAGCGAAATCGGCTCCTAAAAAAGTGGCAAAAGCTGTGAAAAAGGCCGTTAAGGCCAAACCGGTAAAGAAAAGTGCTCTGAAGAAAAAAGCCAAACCGGTAAAGAAAAGTGCTCTGAAGAAAAAAGCCAAACCGGTAAAGAAAAGTGCTCCGAAGAAAAAAGCAGTATCGATTACAGCAGCCGACACAGTTCTTAAAATTGTCAGTCGTTATAAACGAGGTATTAAAACAGCTGGTATCAAAGAAAAGACAGGATATAATTCGAAAAAAGTTCAAAATATTGTCTTTAAATTAAGAAAACAAAGAAAAATAAAGAGTGCTGTTAAGGGTGTTTATGTAAAAGCATAATTTTAAATCAACGGCTGAGTTGGGATCAGGGAAAAATTTTTAGGAGATAAGATTCATGGAAAATGGTATTGTAAAATGGTTTAGCGAGAAAAAAGGATACGGTTTTATTGAAAAAGAAGATGGCGAGGATGTATTTGTTCATCACACTGCAATTAATGCCTCTGGATTCAGGGCTCTTGAGGCCGGCGACCGCGTAACATTTGATATTGAGCCGGGCAACCGTGGACCAAAGGCAGCAAACGTCACTAAGGTGTAAAGTTCAAATGAGCTGACACGGCCCTAGATGTTATACGCTTTTGAAGTGTCACACTCCATAATTGAAATGGCAAAAGTTCAACTCACTGATTTTTGTTTTACCCGTCCAACAGATATCACCAAATCTCGGCCGGCTTGATATTGTACAACATGTAAATGCCTTCGACAATAAAAGAGCGCGGAGTATTGATACTATTCTACGCTCTTTTATCATCAACGGGTTTGACCATTAACAGCCGTTTTATGCCCCATCTGGTTTTAATTTCGATGAGTTAGTCAGGTCACTGTTTAGCGTTCTATACAAATCCTGTTTTTCCCCCTGGTTTTTGCCGCATACAATCCCTTGTCAGCCCTTTTTATGAGACCTGACAGATCCTCTTGAGGCAATACTAATACTTGTGGCCATATTCACTATTTTTCTGTTCGGGGTAAATTTTTCGGATTCAAAAGCCCTTCTTAATCTTTCAACCGCTGTAAACGCATCTTTATCATCGGTTTCAGGCAGTATAGTAGCAAATTCTTCTCCGCCATATCTGTACCCAGAATAAGTACTTCTTATATTATGCCGAATCGTTTCTCCTGTCCTTTTTAGAAACTCGTCACTCTCAGGATGCCCATAGGTATCATTGGTATTGTTTAAAATTATCAACATCCATCAACACAAGGGATAAAGGGTGCTCAAAACGTTTAGCTCTTTCGCGCTCTTTTTTAAGCTGGTTCGTAAAATGGGTGTGAAACGCAGGTATGTCAATTACCTCGAGGCGGGGAGATTATCATGAATTTAAGGTCGTTAACATTTGTCCCGGTATCTTCTGTAAGAATCGCGTCCCCCAGTTTTCTAAGTGCGGGCGTTACATCATGTCTTTCAAGGCTGTCAAAGAGATCGATGCCGGCTTCACGGGAACGCACTACAACACTATCGTCCACAATAGCGCCTGCAAATTCAGTCGGGCCATCGGTTCCATCGGAATCGAGACCGACAATTACAACATTTTTCATGTTATCAATAAAAAGAGCGGCGCCTGCTGCAAATTCCTGATTGGGTCCACCTTCCCCAGCCTTCCCAGCAATTTTAACAGTGGTCTCTCCGCCGCCGATCACCACACAGGGCGGGGATAGCGGTCTATGATTCAGCAAAATCTCGCCGGCTATCGTGGAAAATACGCGTCCCAACTCTTTGCTTTCACCTTCGAACATGGTGGACAAAATCATTGTATCAAACCCGAGCACTCTTGCTTTTTCAGCAGCACTTTCACAAGCAGTGTTTCCCTTTACAATGATAAAGTCATGACGGTTGTGTCCGGCAAGATCGGCCTTTTTAACGGTTTCCTGTTCCGGTCCTGCGTTTTTTAAAAATTCAACTACAGATTCAGGCATCTTTGCCTACAGGTGATATTTGGTAAGGGTATATCTGGCGTCATCAAATGTGGATGTATCCGGGACTGTCGGATCGCTAATGCAGTCAAGTGAATCACCGATAACATCCGAGACGGTCAGATTAATGAGGTGCGCCCGCTGATGAATGGCTTTTGCTAACCTTCTCCCTTTTATCCGGCTAAGATGTTTTCGCACCGCATTAATTTCAACGATGTTGGCACCGCTGGTCAACAGCAGATGGGTAACTGCTTTTTTTCCGCCAGCGTTACACCCTTTACCGGAAATGGAAGCAAGGCCGAACTTCCACCTGTTATGCATCCGAAGACAATGTCACCGGCCTGGGTTTTTTTGGCCGATGCTTTATAAACCATCTTTTTTGTTCGAACGTAAAAAACGATTTGCAGTCTGTTTCGATCCCAGTCATAGTTAATACAGGAGTGGATAGTGTGCAGGTTTAGGCTTTCAATGCGCATCAAACCCTTGCACAGGGACGGGCATCCGACCCCAATCCGCACTATCCGTCTGGACTTAAATCAACAATATCTGAAATGTTCAGCTCTAACATTTTCAAACTGGCTAGAATCCGGGCAATATTTTTTTCCAAAGCCGGAAAATTTTCTCCCAGCTTTTTCAATTCCACTGCCGTTTTTTTCAGCAACTGAATCTTGGCACTTATTTCGTTTAAGTTGTTGTCAAACTCCATGTGCATTCCTCGCCGGTTTTACGAGTGCTCTCTTAAGTCTTTAAATCGTTTTGCTTTAACATTATAACGGGGCAGGGTGCCGATTTCATGATATTCCAACCGGTATCCCAGATTTGTCTGTAACCTTAGCTGATCTTTAAGCATTTGGTCGATGGCCGAGCGCCTCTTTTCCATCCCCGGCAGCAGTTCAATTTTTAAAGTTATGCGATCGATATCACCCACCTTGTCTACCACGACTTCGAATTCATCTCCCAATCCTTCGATACCCCGTACAACCTGTTCAATCGCAATCGGGGAGAGCAACACCCCTTTTACCTTGGTAATATCATCAGTCCTGCCCAGCACACCGCCTTTTATCAGCCGAAAAGTGCGGCTACATGCGCATTCCTTGGAATCCCATTCGATAATATCTTTGGAGTCGAAGCGGATGCATGGCTGGGCGTAGCGATCTAATGCGGTGATGATCATTTTTCCACGACGTTCCGGGGTTTCTATAATCTCCCCGGTATCGATATCTTCAATTTCCACCAGAAAGAAAGCATCGTTCACGTGCATTCCACCCGGTTGGGCACTGCATTCGTATGACCAGGCACCAATCTCGGTAGCACCGGCGTGGTCAAAAACTTTAGCGCCCCAGGCGCTCTCCAGTCGGTTTTTGGTGCCCGGGATGCTGGCACCGGGTTCTCCGGCACAGGTGATCTTCAAAATGCCGAGACCGGATGGATCTATGTTCATTTTGCTTTTAGCGGTATCGGCCATTACCAGAATATAGGTCGGTGTTCCCATTAAAGCAGTGGCTCTTAATTCCCGCATTTTTAAGATACGTGCCTGGGTATCGAGGACTCCGCCGGGGACGACTTCACATCCGATCTTTTCTGCCGCATAATGTCCCGCCCAAAAGGCGACAAAAACATTGTACCCGAACGGGATAAAGACCCGGTCGTGGGGGCGGTATCCTTGAGCCCACAGAGTGTATGACCAACATTCAGCCCACCACTCCCAATCCTGCCAGGTATCTGCCTGATAAATAGGTTGTCCGGTAGTTCCACTGGTCTGGCGAAATTCACAAACCGCCTCCAGGGAAACACAAAGGTTATCTCCATAGGGAAAAGGATCTTTTCTTTGAACATCGCGCATCATCGATTTATCGACAATAGGGACCTGCCGAACATCATCAAAAGATTGAATGTCCTGCGGTGTTATCCCGGCTTGATTGTATAATTTGCGATGGAATTTGGAGCGATCGTATGCCCACTGAAATATCCGTTTAAACTTTTTCAGCTGAAGTGCTTTAAGTTTTTTTTGGGAAAGGGTTTCCAGAACCGGATTCCAGTATTTTTGATCAGAATGCATAAATAATCCCTTGCACGCCTAGTATCATTTTCATTACGTCAATCAACCCCACATCCCTGGATATGAATTTTTAGGTTATGTGTCAATCTTTTATCCCGACCCGGCAACAATAAACATAAATTATAAAACTCAAGATAGATTTTGGTCCGAAAAAGAATTCGCAAACGGAAAAAATCGGTTGGATAGGATTTGGAAAAACACTTGTATGGATTCGAAAATTGAGATAAAGTTTTTAGAAGGTGTCAAACGTACAACGGTCCGTTGCCCCCGTAGCTCAGTGGATAGAGCATTGGATTCCTAATCCATGTGCCGCAAGTTCGATCCTTGCCGGGGGCACCAAAAAATCTCAATGAGTTATGAGTGTTATACCTTTTTTTATCCCTATACCCCCTCTGCCATTATAATAAGCTAACGACATATTTTAAGATCGGGATACGGAAGCTTATTGTCCCTTATGGCATCATTAAATTCCGAGGCCACCTCAATGATCGTTAATTTTTTTGATGGCTTCCGATAGCTCTCAATTGGTATCGTAATGCTCAGTGCAACGGTGGGTTTCAAGGATAAGAACGAACGCTTTTTGAAAACAGATCAACGGAAAAACAGAGTTGTGTAGCCACCGGAGATGAGTCACAACATATTGTATTGCTACGATGCTACAGCAAATCCCAAACGGCTTCGTACAACTAAAATTCAAATACCGGATGAAGATCGTATTGTCAAGAAGGCGTTTTGCTGCAATGGGACTGACCATCCAGATGCATCAGCCATGAGTTTCTCCGGGCGTTTTTCTGTAAAAGGAGACACTTCTGCCCATCTTGTCATCAGAAGCGGGTGATTGAATTCGGTGAATGGCTATGCACCGAAGTGCTCAAATCCGTCCCCCACCGGCAATGCTGACGGCCATATATTTCGACCGGTGCCAGGTAACGAACCTGCTTTTACCGCCAGAAATCGCCGCTGTTGCTGAAAAATTCACTCTTGCGAACGGTTACTGATTCCTCAGGCGTATTTTTGCTTGCTTTTTTCCACAAACCATGACATATTTTACTTGACGGCGGCGGAATTTGTGTTATTTAGATAAAAATTATATATATATAATTATTTAAATGAAAGGTGGTGAACACAATGAAGAAAGTAAAGAAAATAAAAGAAGCGGGCCCAATTGGCCCGTGTG